>JAZNRM010000283.1:0-11830 GCA_045590695.1 Methanobrevibacter sp. | reverse complement strand
TTACGACTATCAAATAGATTACAATCGATATCATCAAATTAGTTATTTAAAATTAGTAAGATAATAGAAAGAATAATTTCATTTACAATAAGGTTCACGATTATATATTCCTTCTATAAAAATTTCTTTTAGCTCACTGTCAGTAGCGTTATTTCGTATAGGGGTAATAATATCTATTAGATTATCATTTCTTAACAAACATGGTTTAATCATACCATCAGGTGTGATTCTAAGACGTGTGCAATTCTTGCAAAATTGTGTATTGTCCATAGGCTTTACAACTTCTATTTCTCCACCATCAATGAAATATTTTTTTCTGTCTTGCATAAATTTCCGTGCCTTGACATGGCTTGCTTTGGATTCCAGTTCTCTTTCTACTTGACTTAAATCATAATGATAGTTAATATTCTTTTCATTGTCGTTACAGCTATCTGATTCAATTAACTCTATTAATTGCAAAATGGCACCATTTTCCTTGCAAAAATTGAACATATCCCATATTTCAGTATCATTTATTCCTTCCATAACCACCATATTAACTTTTATAGGTGCTAAACCTGCATTAGCCGCTTCTATAATGCCTTCTTTCACCAATTGCAGATTATTTTTCCGTGTGATGAAATTATAGGTTTCTGGATTCAAAGTATCTAAACTAACATTTACCCTATTTAAACCAGCACCATATAAATCTTTAGCGTACTTTTTAAGAAGGACACCATTTGTGGTAATGGATATGTCCTTAAAATCATATTTTCTTGTTTCCCTAATAATTTCTATAATATCCTTTCTGACTAATGGCTCTCCACCAGAAATTCTTATTTTTTCTATATTGATGTCTTTGGCAATTTTTAATAATCTTGAAATTTCTTCCACTGCCATTTCAGATGATTTTAGTATCATACCATCATGATGACAATAAAAGCAGTCCACATTACATCGATTTGTTATAGAAATTCTTAATGATATTATTGGTCTTTCATAATGATCCTTAATTTTTTCATCAACCCTCATTTTAATCCTCATTAAAAACTTTAATTTCTATAGTATCAAATTTTTCTACATCAAACTCTTTGGTTCTGAGAGATTTAGCCATAGAAGTAACAATATTGCTTACTAATTCACTTACAAAAGGATTCATTGGAACGTTTTTTCCATTTATTTTTAAGCAAGTGTAATCATTATCACTTAAGCAATCAATTTCATCAGCATTGCCGTTAAGTTTAGCTTTTTTAAATTCAATGCATGTTTCAAAACCACACTTTTTGCAGTTTAAGTTAGTGATTTGTCCATATGCTCTTTTTTCGATCAATTCTACAAGTTCACTAATGTCCTCTTCATTCAATTCCTCAACATTAACTGTTTTTATTATAGTTTCATCATCAGTATACCTCGCAGTTGCAATCTTTAAGTAATTAGAATCCTTAAACCCCTCTAAAATTAAAAAATCTATTTTTTTCAATTCCTTAGTGATTGTAATTAACTCTTCTAGATCTGAATTTGAATTCAATTTAATAAAGGTTTCATCTCCAGACCCGATTACTAATTCAGCACCTGCAGAACTATGCTTCTCAGTATCTCTACCTTCAATATCAAAATAACTATGTGTTTTCTTAATTGTTCCGATAGAATAACCTTTTTCCTTTAGTTCAGTTATGATTTTTAAAATTAATGTTGTTTTTCCAGTATTTTTTAATCCTGTGACCCCTATAATCTTCATATTATCCCTTATTTAACATTTTAAAAACTAAAAATAATTTCTTTAAATAGATAATTTTTTCATCAGTGAAATTAAGTGTATTGTAAGCAAATTTAATATTATCAATGATTTACAGCACTCTATCTTTATCCATTTAATTTTATTCCTGCTTTTAATATAGATTTCTATATATAATATATTCTTTATTAAATATTAACTTTATCTTTTACAAACTCAAAATCGTGGCAATGAAAATAAGTTTAGATTGCTTAATTTTTTCAGTGAATATTCTTCATAAAAAGATTTTCACTAGAAATAGAGAATTTAAATTCATTTTATTGGAATTTCCAATCCAATCCCCATTTTTTTAAACGAGTTGTTTTTCGAATAGGGTAAACTTTATATATCGCCTTTGATAAAGTATTACATATCGATTTCTCGATATGAAAATTAAAGAAAGGTGGTTTTTATTAATAAACGAAATATGATAATAATAGCAATTATTGCTATAATTGCAATACTATGTATTGGACTTGCTATTTCTTCTGGTTTTGGAAGCGATAAAGAGAAATTGACCATTGCAACCACTACCAGTTTGAATGATACCGGTTTGCTTAACGCATTAGAAGAAAAATTTGAAGCTGACAATCCTGATACTGATGTGCAATTCATTGCAGCAGGTACAGGACAAGCATTAAAATATGCTGAAAAAGGTGACGTGGATTTAGTAATGGTACATTCCAAGAAAAAAGAATTAGAATTTATAGAAAATGGTTTTGGAACAAACAGAACTATCTTTGCATACAACTATTTCTATGTTGTAGGTCCTGAAGATGATCCTGCTGGAATCTCTGGAAATGCTCCTGTAGATGCATTTAAATTAATCGCTTCTGCTGGTACAACCGATTCCGATGCAGTTAAATTTGTATCAAGAGGAGATGAATCAGGTACTCATAACAAAGAAGTATCTATTTGGAACAGTACTGGTGCAGATTATAACACTACAATAAGAGGACAAGATTGGTATTTAGAATCTGGTAAAGGTATGGGAGACACTTTAATTTTAGCTAATGAAAAACAAGCTTACACATTATCTGACTCTGGTACTTATTTAGCATTCCAAGGCAATACTACTTTAAAACCTTTAATTACCGAAGGTAAAGACTTAATGAATGTTTACTCATTAATACCTCTCAATACAACAAAATTCCCAGACACTAATGTTGAAGCTTCCGATAAATGGATAGCATTTGTTAGCGGGGACGAAGGTCAAAAAATAATTGGAGAATACGGTTTAGATAAATATAATCAAACTTTATTCACCCCTTATGTTGGACTTGAAGACCCACAATAAATAACTAAAACAATAAATTAAAAATAGTGAGATATTTTTATCTCACTTTTCCATATTTTTTATCCTAATTCTTAGCATTTGCACACTTTAAAACTTTTTAAGACAGATTATTGGCTTTATGAATTTTATAATATTTATTTTATAAATAATGGGAACTTTTATTATTTATAAAATAAATAATATTGAATATTTATTTTTGCAGAAAATGCAATGATAAAACCACGAATATTTTTTTTATAATGAGATGAAAAGTATTTTGAGTGTTAACTATGAATGAGATTTTAGAAGGTTTTGTGCAAGCAATATATTTAATTATAACATTAGATCCAGATGTTTTACAAATAACTACCCTAACTCTGGAAATCTCTATAATTTCAACATTGATTGCCATACTTATTTCTATTCCAATAGCTAATTTGATTTTTTTCAAGGAATTTAAAGGAAAGGGATTCATAATAAATATAGTGCAAACCCTATATAGTTTACCAACTGTTTTGGTAGGGCTCCTATGTTTTTTACTTTTATCTCACTCTGGACCATTAGGTTTTCTAGATTTGCTGTTTACTCCAGAAGGTATGGTTATTGGTCAAACTATCTTAATTTTACCAATAATTATCGGTTTGACCATATCTTCCTTAAATGGTGTTAGCGTTGAAAAAGGAGATTTAATCTGGTCATTAGGAGCAAGTTCAATACAAAAAGTTCTTGCAATTATGCATGAAGCCAAATTTGCTATCCTATCTGCAATGGCACTAGGTTTCGGCAGAGCTATTTCTGAAGTTGGGGTCGCTATGATGATTGGTGGAAATATTAATGGATACACCAGAGTCATAACAACTACAATGTCATTGGAAACACAGATTGGTAATGTGAGCTTTTCAATAGCTTTAGGAATAATTTTGCTTTCATTAGCACTCATCGTAAATACAGTAATTAATAGATTCCAAGTCAGCGAATAATTTTGTAGGTTAAAAATATGGATGAAAAACTGTTAGAATTAAGAAATATCAATAGAACCGTTCGCAACAAAAAAGGGCTAGAGCAAGTAATACTAGATGATGTGAATTTAGACATATATAAAAACCAAGCACTATGCTTGATAGGCCCTACAGGTTCTGGAAAAACAAGTATCCTAAGAATAATTAACCTAATTGACAAACCAGATTCCGGAACAATTTACTACAAATCCCAAAAAGTAAATTTTAACGATATAAAATTTCGAAGAAATATTGCCATGGTATTCCAAAAGCCTATTGTTTTAAGAGGAACTGTATTTGACAATATGTATTTCGGATTAAAAATAAGGGGTTATAGTGAGGAAGATTGTGTAGATGAAATTAACAAATACTTAAAATTAGTTAATTTAGATGGTTATTCAGACCATAATGCAGGTAAGCTATCTGGAGGAGAAACTCAAAAATTGGCTTTGGCAAGAGCATTGATTCTTAAACCTAAAATTTTATTATTAGATGAGCCTACAGCTAATTTAGATCCAAATTCCAAATCAGAAATTGAAAATATCATTGAAGACATTAAGAATAATAGCGATATCACAATAATCCTAGCTACACATGACCTTATACAAGGCCATAGACTATGCGATAAGTTAGCAATTATCAATAAAACGGTTATTCAAGTAGGTGAAAGTGAAGAGATATTTGAAAAGCCAAAAAATGAATTCGTTGCTAATTTCTTAGGCATAAAAAATATTGAATTTGGTAAAATAAGCTATAGAGACGAGGATTTTGTAAAAATCTCTGTAAAAGATGTGGAGATTCTCTCTTCTGATATCCCAGATGATGATAATGTCAAATTCAGCATCCGCCCAGATGAAATTTTCGTATTAAATGAAAATGCAGTCAGCCCTTCTGAATTTGATGAATTAAACAAAAGTAATGAATATAACATTTTCAAAGGAGATATTCTAGAGATTGAAGATAAGAACTCATTGATAGAATTGAAAATTGATATAGGCATTGTCCTTCAAGTACATATCCTTAGAAGTTCCTTGGACAATTTGAATGTCAATGAAAAAGTTTTTGTGAAGTTTAAGCGAGACGTTGTAAATATTTTCTAATTTAGGTAAAATATTTAGAATTTAATAGTCTCTGGTTTTATCTTTAAATCCATTATTATTTTTTTTTGCTAATTTTTAAAATTTATAAAGACAATATATTAAATTTCAATGTTCAAAAATGTGTAGTAACAACAACCATATATATAAACTTTTTTATTTAGATTTAGACTAAACATTTATAATATATATTATATAAATATGTTATTAACACACAGGTGCCAATATGCCAAAACATATAATTTCAGGTTTAAAATATTTAGCGGTTATTGAACTTAAAAAGAAAAATTTAAATTCATTGGAAATTGCTAATTCTTTAAATATGGATAGATCAACTGTTTCTCACTATCTACATGGAAGAAACATTTCAGAAAAATCAATCGAAGTTGCAGAGAAGATTTTTGAATTATCTTCTAAAGACTCTTTTATTATGATTGATTGTTTGTTTGACAATAAGGGCCTGATGAACACCATAATTGATGTTTGCAGCCCTTATGCCTACAAAATCAAAATTAAAGATTCCTGCATCGGTTGTGGGATCTGCGTTGAAAATTGTTATGTTGGTGCAGTTGTGTTAGATAATCTTAATGCTAAGGTTAAGAAAGAATTTTGTTGCGGATGCTTTAAGTGTGTGGAAGCGTGTCCAACAAATTCCATTAAGATTATGGAGGTTGAAAAATGACTAAATGTGTATGTAATGATATCACTATTGAGCGTGAAGGTGTAGAAAAAAGAGTTTTACACTTTAATAATGATATTTGTGCAGCATGTGGATTATGTGAAAAAGTCTGTACTGTCAAGGCTATAGAAGTTAATCCAGCTGGTGCTGTATCTCGTAAAGAAAAAGTTCAAAACATTAACATAGATGAAGATAAATGTGTTTTATGTGGTATGTGTACTTCTATTTGTCCTTATGATGCATTGAATCTTGAGATTGGTGGCATTAACATTAAAAAATTAGATACATATCCTCATTTATTAAAATCATCTGAAATTAATGATGATTGTATTTTCTGTGGAACCTGTGAAAAAGCATGCCCTCCTGGTGCAATTGTGCTCGCTAGGAACTTACCTGAAAGAGCAAATCTTGTAACTGGAGAAATAAGCTTTGATAAGGAAGGCTGTATTAAATGTGGAGTTTGTGAAGAGTTATGTCCTGCAGAAGCAATATCCATAGACTATGAAAATATAGGCTCTACAGATAAAGTTATCGCTACTGACATTAATGTTGATTTAGACAAATGTGTTTACTGTTTAGTTTGTAAAAGAGCTTGTCCTGTAGATGCAATCACTGCAGTATGCAGATCCTGTTCATATGGAGAATATGACCTCAAAGATGAAGATGCAGTTATTACAGGAGAAATTTCCATTAATTCTGAAGCTTGTGTCAACTGTGGATGGTGTGAAGACGTTTGTCCTAAAGATGCTGCTAAAGTAACAAAACCATTTGAAGGTACCATAGAAATTAATAATGATCTATGTCAAGGTTGTGCAACTTGTACTATCACTTGTCCATGTAATGCATTATCTTTCCCTAAATCAGACAAATATGGTTCAAAACCAGAAATGATCAAAATCGACGAAAAATATTGTGTTTACTGTGGAGCATGTGAAAGATCATGTCCTATTGATGCAATTAAAGTTTCTAGAACAAAAATTAACAGCACACCTGTTAAATCTAAAGCTTGGAGTAAGGCTTTTGATTCAATATTATCTTAATTATATTTATATTTGGAGGAGAAAATATGTCATTTGAACTTGTAATTTACCCAGAACTCTGCCACGGCTGTGGAAACTGTGTTGTTTCATGCCCAGTTAATGCAGCAAATAGTCCTGAAGTTGCAGGAGGTAAAGGACCTTCTAGTGAAGATGGAATGGTAATAATGGTAGAAGATGGGGCTATAGCAATCAAGAATATTGATTTATGCGGGTTATGCGGAACTTGTGTAGATGCTTGTCCTGTATTTGCAATTGATTTATGTGATGAGGAGGGTTCTCAATGAATTTTATATTAAATACTGGAAGAACTGTTTGGCAAGGAGCTTCAATGGAATTAGGTAAAGACATCCCATATTATGTAGCTTCAGTAGCAAAATGTGATATGAATCAAGATCAATTAGATGCTTTAGGCATAAAAGATGGAGATAATGTAGAAGTTATTTCAGAATATGGTTCTGTTGTTGTAAAAGCAGTTCTTACAAAAGAAGAACTTCCTGATGGAATGGTTTACATTCCTATGGGACCATGGGCAAATAAAGTTATCAGACCAGATACAGATTCTACTGCAACCCCTAGTTTTAAAAATGTGCCTGTTGAAATCATCCCTACCGATAAACCGGTTTTAGATATGCCTTCTTTAATGGCAACTTACAATAAGGTTCATAATTTTTAAGGAGGTTTTTTTATGGAATTTGTTATAAAAAATGGAAATGTTTTTGATCCTATTAATAATATTGATGGAGATAAAGTAGATATTTGTGTAAAAGATGGAAAAATCGTTGAAGAAGTTAGTTCTGACGCTGAAGTTATTGATGCATCCGGTAAAATTGTAATGGCTGGTGGTGTAGACCCTCATAGTCACGTTGCAGGTGCTAAAGTAAATGTTGGACGTATGTTCCGTCCAGAAGATAGTAAAAGAGACACTGAACCTCGTCAGATCCCTCAAGGAATTAGAGGAGGAAGTGGATTTTCTATTCCTTCAACCTTTATGACTGGGTACAGATACTCCCAAATGGGATATACTACTGTTATGGAAGCAGCAATGCCTCCTTTATTAGCTAGACATACTCACGAAGAATTCCACGACACTCCTATTATTGACCATGGTGCATATCCATTATTTGGTAATAATTGGTTTGTAATGCAATATTTAAGAGACGGAGACATTGAAAAATGTGCTGCATACGCTTCATGGTTACTTAAATCTACAAGAGGATATGCAATTAAAATTGTAAACCCTGGTGGTACCGAAGCATGGGGTTGGGGAGGAAACGTTCATGGTATAAATGATCCTACTCCTTATTTCGATGTAACTGGTGCAGACATTATTAAAGGATTAGCAAAAGTTAATGAAGCTCTCAGAATGCCTCAATCCATTCACGTACACTGTAACGATTTAGGACACCCTGGAAATTATGAAACTACTTTAGAATCCTTTGACTTAACAAAAAATATTAAAGCAAACCCTGCCACTGGTAATAGGAAAACCACTTTCTATGCTACTCACGTTCAATTCCACAGTTACGGTGGAACCAATTGGAGAGATTTCGTATCTGAAGCTCCTAAAGTTGCAGATTATGTAAATAAAAACGACCACATTGTCATTGATATTGGTCAAGTAACATTAGACGAAACAACCACAATGACTGCAGACGGACCTATGGAATGGGACTTGCACTCTCTTAACGGTCTTAAATGGGCTAATTGTGACGTTGAACTCGAAACAGGTTCTGGTGTCGTTCCATTTATTTATTCAGGAAAAGCTCCAGTTCCTTCTGTACAATGGGCTATCGGTTTAGAATTGTTCTTATTAATTAATGACGCTTCTAAAATCTGTTTAACCACAGACAGTCCTAACGCAGGACCATTTACCAGATATCCTACTGTAATGTCTTGGTTAATGAGTAATAAAGCTAGAGAAGATATGATTGAGAACAATGTACATAAATGGGCTCAGAAAAAATCTTCTATTGCAACAATAGACAGAGAATATTCCTTCTATGAAATCGCACAAGTTACAAGAGCTACTGCAGCTACCGTATTAGGTTTAAGTGACTTTAAAGGACACTTAGGCGTAGGTGCAGATGCAGATATTGCTGTTTATGATTTCAACGTAGAAACTATGGATCCTTCTGTAGATTATGAACAAGTTGAAAATGCATTTGGAAAAGCAGCTTATGTATTTAAAGACGGCAACTTAGCTGTAAAAGACAATAAGATCACCGCACCTAACTTGAGTGGTAGAACTTATTGGGTAAACACTGTTTATAACAGTGCCCTTGAAAAGCAAGTTGTTGATGAAGTAGAAGAAATGTTTAAGAAATATTATTCAGTTAACTTTGCAAATTATGCAGTGCAAGATAATTATTTACCTCATTCTTGTCCTATTGAAGGAGTCATGAATGAACCTGCTATGGAGGTAGGAAAATGAGTCAAGTAATTTTAATTCCTAAAGAGCAACCTGAAGTTCCTCTTGAAACCAATGTTATCAGACCGGATGACTTTGCTGGTAAAACAATCGAAGAAATCAAAGCCTTAGAAATTTGGCATGGAAATTTAGTAGTCCCTCTTTCTGATTTCTTTGAAGTTGAAGGTGAAGCAGGAGCTACAATTGATGAAACCAGCATTCTCATTGATGGAGATGTTTTCAATACCAAAAGAATCGGTCAAGGCATGACTGGCGGAGAAATTATCGTAAATGGTAATGTTAGCATGTATGTCGGTGCTGAAATGGAAGGAGGATCCTTACTTGTAAAAGGTAATGCTGCTTCCTGGGCAGGCCAAAACATGAAAGGCGGAGAACTTACCATTATGGGCAACGCTGAAGACTATGTTGGATCTTCCTATAGAGGAGATTGGAGAGGAATGTCTGGAGGTACCTTAACTGTATACGGTGATGTCGGTAATGAAATTGCTGAATTTATGTTAGGCGGAAAAATGATCATTAAAGGTAACGCTAACATTATGCCAGGAATCCATATGAACGGTGGATTGCTCATCATCGAAGGAGATGTTGTTGCAAGAACTGGTGGAGCTATGAAAAATGGAGACATTGTAGTAAAAGGTACAATCCATGAATTCTTGCCAGGTTTTGAATATTTAGGTATTGAAAAAGATGTGGAAATAGGCGGTATGGTTATAGAAGGATTATATTACAAATTTAGAGGAGATTTCTGTAATAAAGGAGCAAAGGGTTTTGTCTATGCTTCAGTAAATAATAATCCAGATATTTTACCTTAGGAGGTTTAAATATGGAATATGTAAAAGATGTAGTATGCCCATTTTGTGGTACATTATGTGATGATATTGTTTGTAAAGTCGAAGATGGGGAGATTGTAGGTACTTTAAACGCATGTAGAATTGGCCACAGTAAATTCGTTCATGAAGAAGGTGCTGAAAGATACACTAAACCTATGATTCGTAAAAGTGGAGAACTTGTTGAAGTAAGTATGGAAGAAGCTGTTGATGCAGCAGCAAACATCTTATATAACTCTAAAAGACCTTTAATGTACGGTTTCAGTTGTACTGATTGTGATGCACAAGCTAAAGGAATAGAATTAGCTGAAGAAACCTATGCTATTGTTGACAACACAGCTTCCGTATGTCACGGTCCTTCTGTACTTGGTTTACAAGATGCAGGTTATCCAATTTGTACTTTTGGTGAAGTTAAAAACAGAGCAGATGTTGTTGTATACTGGGGTTGTAACCCAATGCACGCTCACCCAAGACACATGTCTAGAAATGTTTTCTCCAGAGGTTTCTTTAGGGAAAGAGGAAGATCAGATAGAACTGTCATCGTTGTTGACCCAAGAAAATCTGATTCATCCAAATTAGCAGATATTCATTTACATCTTGAATATGATAAGGATTACGAATTAGCGGATGCGATTCGTGCTGCTTTAAATGGTAAAGAACCATTATACGATGAAGTTGCAGGCATATCCAAAGAACAAATCTTAGAAACTGCAGAAGTTCTTAAAAATGCACAATTCGGTTGTATTTTCTTCGGTATGGGTATTACCCACAGTAGAGGAAAACACAGAAACATCGACACTGCAATATCCTTAACTATGGAATTAAACGCTTTCGCTAAATTTACTCTTATTCCTATGAGAGGACATTATAACGTAACTGGATTCAACCAAGTTTGTACTTGGGAAAGCGGATACCCATATTGTGTAGATTTCTCTAGAGACTCTGTAAGATATAACCCTGGTGAAACCGGTTCCAATGACTTATTGCAACATAAGGAAACTGACGGTATGTTAGTAATTGCATCTGACCCTGGTGCTCACTTCCCAGGTAAAGCTCTTGAAAGAATGGCTGAAATTCCAGTGATTGCTATTGAACCTCACAGAAACCCTACCACTGAATTATCTGATGTTATTATACCTCCAGCAATAGTAGGTATGGAAACTGACGGTACTGCATATAGGATGGAAGGTGTTCCAATTAAAATGAGAAAAGTTGTAGATAGCGATCTTGTACCAGACAGAGAAATTTTAGCAATGATTTTAGAAAGAGTTAAAGAATTAAAATTAGCATCTAAATAAAATCATGCATAAATTAATTAGTTTTTTCTAATTATTGTTTAAAATTATAAATCCCTATTATGGGATTTATTATTTAAATAAATAATTATATCTAACTAATTAATCTTTTTTTATTTTTATTCAAAAGGGTGTTACTATTTTAAGAATACTCATTGACAAAGATTTATGCGTTGGCTGTGGCGAATGCATTGATGCTTGTCCAAAAGGGCCTTTAATTTGGAAAATTTCAAATGGCCTAGCAAACGTTTCTAATTTGCAATATTGTCATGTTTGTACAATTTGTGCATCCAAATGTCCTGAAAATGCAATCTTGGTTCTTAGAAAATAAGTTTGTGGATTCATAATTTGTACATTTATTTTTTTAAAAAAGAGTTTTTATAATATTTTGATAAAATAAGATATATATCTCATCCATTATTTTTTTACTATTTTTA
>JAZNRM010000282.1:0-16353 GCA_045590695.1 Methanobrevibacter sp. | reverse complement strand
ATATAAAATATTAATAATATTATATTATAATTATAATTTTTACTTCTCGTGATTTTATGAAAATTTCAAAAAAGAAACATCTTGAAATGATTTTGGAAAATGTTCCTAATCATCCAAATCCAAAAGTGGATCTTGAACAGTATTCCACTCCTGCAACAATAGCTGCAGATTTAGTGTGGAATGCATATGGTTTAGGTGATATTGATGGCATGAATATTTTGGACCTTGGATGTGGCACTGGAATATTTGCAATTGCATCTTCACTTATGGGTGCAAGCTATTCATTAGGTGTTGACATTGACGATGAATCAATAGCTTTAGCAAAAATCACTCAAAATAGCATATTTGATGAACATGATATAGATAATGCTAATGCAAATTTCATAGTTGGAGACATCAATTCATTTAATTCAATAAGTGATTTATTAAATGAAACCAATTTCATCAAAATCAATAATAATGAAACTTCATTAAATAGATTTGACACTTTGATTCAAAACCCACCTTTTGGGTCTCAAGAGAAGGGAAAAAGGCATGCTGATAGAAAATTTATGGACTTTGCAGTAAATAGTGCTGATGTCATCCATTCATTTCACATGAAGAATACCGAAGAGTTTGTAATAGATTACTATAGGGACTTAGGTGCTGAAGTGACACACAAACTTGTCTATAAATTTCCAATTCCAAAAATTTATGATTTTCATAGTGATGATTCTCGTGATGTGAAGGTAATTGTCCTAAGGGTTGAAAACTTTAAAGATAATATTGATGATTGAGGTAACTATGAGAATAGAAAATCTTTATCCTGTATTTCGATACATCGCTTCAAAACAATTAGGCCATTTGCTGAAAAAAGATGCTTCAAATTGGAAAAGGCAGTGGAGTGAGTTTTTTTTAAATGATCTAATCAATTTTCAATATGAAGATATCATTGCAGTGGATTTTAGAGAAAAGCAAAATGCAAGAGGCATTGATAAGGGATTGAAAGCTAGTTTTCAGAGATTGGATTATATGTTATCGTGGGTTTTCCTCGGAGCGATGCCTGAAGATTATTTTTCCATGGTCTTTGATAAGAAGGGATGGATTTGGAGAAATCACCATATCACTCGTGAAAGGTTACGTTTTTTAAAAAGGAAATTCAATTCCAATCAGGAATCACTTGTTCTTTTAGATGATAAGGCCAAGTTTTGTACAAATTGGGAAACTTATATTCATAGAAAATGGTGTGTGATAGATGAAATCTCTCTTGAGGAATTTGAAGAAAAGTTTAAGGATGCCAATAAGCTTATTGCCAAAAGAAGAATAGGGAAGGGAGGCAAAGGAATAGCCGTTTTTGATACTTCCGAAATGGGATATAAAGAGATATACGAAGAAGTTTTATCTCAAGATGAGCCTTATATTGTTGAGGAGTATCATGAACAGACCGGTTGGCTTCATAAGGTTAACCCATCCTCTTTAAATACCATTAGGGTTTGCACTTTTTCCCTCAATGGAAAAACTGATGTTGTCTTTGCATATCTTAGAGTTGGAGTTAAAGGAGCAATTGTAGACAATATCCATAGTGGAGGTATTAGGTTTCCAATCGATCATCACACAGGAAAAATCCATAAAGGCATGAATTATCAGATCTTTGATGTTGAAAGGCATCCAGATTCTGGAGTTCAATTATATGGGGAAACAATTCCAAGATGGGAGGAAATTCTTGAATTATGCAGAGAAGCTCATGAATTAGCTCCGGATAGCCTACATTTAATAGGATGGGATGTATGTTTGGATGAAGATGATATCAGCTTGATAGAAGGCAATGGAGGTCCTGGTTTTCCTCCAATAGAAAATCCCCATGAGAACTGGTGGGGGGATATGAAGAATTATCTTTCCCAATTGGAAAACAGTTAATTTAATTTAATCTAAATAATATAATTAATATATCTAATCTAAATATAACCTATCAATGATTTTAAATTTTGACTTTTTTTAGCAAAACCTTTATATACTATAAATAACTTAAATATTACTAATCTATATGTCTACATTATGTAATTTATAAGAAATTTTTAAATTTTTTATTTAATTTTCATGATTTATTGGTATTAAACATCTGTCTAATGTTAAATATCAGTGTAAAGAATCAATTTTCATAGGTTTTTTGATGGTTTAGCTTGGGCTATGTTTTGTAGCTATTTAAATCGTGTCAATCATGAATATTTATTTTTTCTTATTTTACGGATTTTAGATTTAATCGGTATTTTAGCTCTTTTTGACTAAATGCTTTATTATGTCTATCAATGTTGCATATGGATTAAAAATTAAAATTTGATAATATGCAAAACAATAAAGTATCAGTCTTTATACCGAATTCATTCTTGGCAGAAACTAAGGACTTGAAATTAAAAACATCAAAAGTGGGTTTAATTGGAAGGGCTTTAGCTTTGTTTGAAGTTGATGAAGTCGTGATTTATAAAGATCTTTCAATTCCAGACAGTGAACAGACTGAGGATGGAGATTTCATAGCTGAAATTCTCAAGTATATGGACACTCCACAATACCTTAGAAAAAAGGCAATCCCTATCAAGGCTGAATTAAGGCATGTTGGAATATTGCCTCCTTTAAGAGTTCCTCACCATCCTGTTGGTAAAGCTGAATTAGGCGATTACAGACAAGGATACACTGTAAAAAGGAACAAGAAAGGTACCTTTGTAGATATAGGTATGGATAAGTTAGCGTTTTGCAAAGAGCAACTTACTGTGAATAAAATATTTTCATTTAAAATCACTAAGTTTGCTAAAGAGGTAATAGTCACACCTGATGAACCAGATGACATTTACTGGGGATTTAAGACATTATCTACAAATAAAGGTCTTAAAAATAGCTTAAAATTAGTTAATCCCGACTTTGTGGTGGAAACTACAAAGTATGCAGATACAATCGATACTATTTTTGACGAATTGAAAACTAAGGTGGAAAGTTCAAATCATATAGCTATCGTGTTCGGAGGACCATATTCTTCTATTTCAGAAAATGTGGAAAGTTCCAAGTGGGAAACTATAAAGTTAAATACAATTCCAAATCAAGGAACCGAGACCGTAAGAACCGAAGAAGCTGTAATTTCAACTTTAGCTATTTTCAATATACTTTAAGTTAATAGTTCATTATTAACTTCCGCATTTACGTAGCGTTAATACGTAATATTATAAATACATTAAAAAAACATATAGATCGAAGCTTTAGCTATTGTCAGCTTTAGCTTTCAAGGATTTGCTTTATAATTAGACACTATAAAGTTTGCTCCACAACGGAGATATTCCATAAAGACATGGGATAAATTATGAAGTCAGATGAGCTTTATAATAAATCTTTGAGAAGTACATAAACAAGTTTGAGCTTGTTTTTCACGTTTATCTAGCTTTATTTAGCTTATATGCTGTTTAATTTTTGCCTCTACAGTCTTAATCTAGATATTTTTATTAAAGGTAGACTGTATGCCCTATCTAGATATGATTTAGGAGACTGTATGCTAAATTATTAACATAAACTGAATAATCAAGTTTAAACAGTGTAGAATTTTAGCGATTTGACTAAAAGAGCAAATATGGCTATTTATTCTGAGATTTTATTGATTAATGATTTAATTTAAGATTAGACACCTTAAAGCGAATGATTGAATCAATGAATCAAATTTTGTAAAAGAATCTATTTTAATAGATTAATAGAAATTAAAATATTTTAATAGATTAGACTGATTAATTATAGGAAAATATGAACAAAACGGAGGAAAAAAATGGTAAGACATCACCAACCAAGAAAAGGTTCTGTGGCATTTAGCCCTCGTAAGAGAGTAGCTAAAGAAACTCCAAGAATCAAAGCTTGGCCAAGTAATGAAGAACCAAAACTTTTAGGTCTTGCAGGTTACAAAGCAGGTATGACTCATGCTATGGTTGTAGACACTGATAAGAACTCTCCATCCAACGGTATGACTGTTTTCACTCCTGTAACTGTTTTGGAAGTACCACCCCTTGTAATTATGGGGATAAGATCATACGAAAAAACTGCTCATGGACTTAAAGCTATCACCGAAGTTATTGCAGATAATTTGGATGAAGAGCTCTCTAGGAAAATTACCCTTCCTAAAGACTATGATAAATCTGAAGCTATTGCAAAAATACAAGACGCTTTAGACAAAACTGAAGATGTTAGAGTTTTAGTGCACACTAACCCTAAGATGGCTAGCGTACCTAAGAAAAAACCTGAAATCTTCGAATGTGCATTAGGTGGAAGTTCTGCTGAAGAAAAATTAAACTATGCACTTAACTTATTAGGCGAAGAAGTCAGAGCAAGCGATATCTTTAATGAAGGACAATATGTAGACGCTATTGCAACCACCAAAGGAAAAGGAGTCCAAGGGGTTGTAAAAAGATGGAATATTAGAATTCAATACGGTAAAGCTATGAGAAGTGGAAAAGGAAGACACGTAGGTTCCATTGGTCCTTGGTCTCCTGAAAAAACTATGTGGACTGTTGCACAAGCAGGTCAAATGGGATACCACAAAAGAACTGAATTTAACAAGAAAGTCTTAAAAATCGGAGATGTATCCGAAGTGGATGCAGTTAACCCTGATGGTGGATTTATCAGATACGGTTTAGTCAAAAACGACTACGTATTAGTTAAAGGTTCAGTCCCTGGCCCTACTAAAAGATTAGTAATTCTTAGACAAGCTATCAGACCTAAGAAAGCTGATGAAGCAGCTCCTCAAATTGAATTTATTAGTACTGCTTCTAAACAAGGTGTATAAGAGGGGAGAGTCAAATGAAAGTTAACGTTTATTCAATTCAAGGGGAAGTAAAAGAAGAAATCGAACTTCCTGCTATTTTTAGTGAAGAATACAGACCTGACCTTATTAAAAGAGCAGTTCTTTCCGCTCAATCCGCAAGAATTCAACCTTGGGGTAATGACCCTATGGCAGGTAAAAGAACTTCTGCAGAATCCTGGGGATCCGGTAGAGGTGCAGCTATGGTACCTAGAATCAAAAGCGGTGCTAGAGCAGCATTCGTTCCACAAGCAAAAGGTGGAAGAAAAGCTCACCCTGTAAGAGCTGAAAAGAATCATCACGAAAAAGTAAACAATAAGGAAAGAAGATTTGCAATCAGATCTGCTGTTGCAGCTACTACTAACGAAGAGTTAGTTGCTGGCAGAGGCCACAAAATCGAAAATCTCGAACAAGTTCCTATTATTGTTGAAGATGATTTGGAAACTGTTAAGACTGCTAGTGAAACTCGTGAAATCTTCAAAGCATTAGGAGTTTACGACGATATCATTAAAGCTAAAAACAGCAAACATATAAGAGCAGGTAGAGGAAAAACAAGAGGACGTAAATACAAATCCAGCAAAGGACCTTTAGTGGTTGTAGCTGAAGACAAAGGCATTGGCTTAGGTGCAAGAAACCATGCTGGTGTAGAAGTTGTCACAGCAGAAAACTTAAATGCTGAATTATTAGCACCTGGTACTCATGCTGGTAGGTTAACTGTTTATACTAAGTCCGCTGTTGAAAAATTAGGAGGATTATTCCAATAGATTCCTGTAGGAATTTATTAGGTATAGTTTAAGAAGGTGGATATTTATGGATCCTTATAAGATTATTGTTAAACCTCATGTAACTGAGAAAACTATGAATTTAATCGATCAAAACAACGAACTTGCTTTTGTTGTTAGAAGAACATCTACAAAAGCTCAAATCAAAAAAGCTTTTGAACAGCTATACGACCAGGAAGTAGCAAGAGTAAACACTCACATTACTCCAAAAGGTGTTAAATTAGCTTATGTCAAACTCACTGAAGAAGGCGA
Source organism: Methanobrevibacter sp. (assembly GCA_045590695.1). GTDB lineage: Archaea > Methanobacteriota > Methanobacteria > Methanobacteriales > Methanobacteriaceae > Methanobrevibacter. The sequence goes on along the minus strand of JAZNRM010000282.1, from coordinate 10,515 downwards.
AGCTGAAGATGTAGCTGTTAAAATGGGAGTATTCTAAGGAGGACTGATTATGGGAAAACGATTAATACACCAACGTAGAGGAAGAGGAACTCCTGCTCATCGTGTTGCTTCTCACAGATTCAAAGATAAAATCCAATACAGAGCATACGATGATTTAGAAAAAGAAGGTAGTTTAAAAGGTAAAGTCGTAGAAATCATTCATGACCCTGCAAGAACTGCTCCTATTGCTTTAGTTAAATTCGAAAATGGTGAAAAAAGACATATTTTAGCTCCTGAAACCATTCAAGTTGATGATGATATCGAATGCGGTATTTCAGCACCAATCAGTTTCGGTAACACTTTACCACTCGCTGAAATCCCTGAAGGTACTCCAATTTACAATATTGAAAACACTCCAGGAGACGGAGGTCGTTTCGTAAGATCTTCTGGAACTTATGCTTCTTTAATTACCCATGATGCAACTCAAGCTGTTGTAGAATTACCATCTGGTGAATTAAAATCTTTCCATCCTCAATGCCGTGCAAGTATCGGTGTTGTAGCTGGTGGAGGAAGAAAAGAAAAACCTTTCTTGAAAGCAGGTGTCAGATGGCATGCTTATAAAGCTAAAGGTAAGAAGTTTATGACTGTTAGAGGAGTAGCAATGAATGCTGTTGACCACCCTCACGGAGGAGGTAACAGACAACACCCAGGTCGTCCTACTACTATTTCAAGACACGCACCACCTGGAAGAAAAGTCGGTTCAATTGCAGCTAAACGTACTGGAAAAAGAAGATAATTTAAGGAGATGTGTCATTGGCTAGAAAAATATTTAAATACAGAGGATATACTATTGAAGAATTAAAAGAAATGTCCTTGGACGAATTTATTGAACTTTTACCAGCAAGACAAAGAAGATCCTTAAAAAGAGGATTCTTACCAAGACAACAGTCTGTGTTGGATAAAATGAGAAAATTACAAAAACAAGATAAGAAAGGTGGAAAACCTGTAGTAGTTAGAACCCACTGTAGAGATATGATTGTTATTCCTGAAATGGTTGGAACCACTTTCGGTATCTACAATGGTAGAGACTTTGTTGAAGTAACTTTCACCCCTGAAATGTTAGGATGCTTCTTTGGTGAATTTGCACCAACCAGAGCTAGAGTTCAACATGGTGACCCAGGTATGGGTGCTACTAGATCATCTATGTTTGTACCACTTAAATAAGGAGATTAAAACATGGCTAAAAATAAATACGCTTATAACAATAAAGATGCTGATGAATCCAAAACAGCACGTGCTATGGCAAGATCCCTTAAAGTTTCCCCAAAACACTGTGTGGAAATTTGTAGTGCAATCAGAGGCATGGATGTTGCTAAAGCAAAAGCATACTTAAATGATGTAATTGAAATGAAAAAAGCTGTTCCTTTCAAAAGACACAACAGAGATGTTGGTCACAGAAAAGGTATGAAAGGTTGGGCTGCTGGAAGATACCCTGTAAAAGCTTCTAAAGCAATTTTAAATGTTATTGAAAATGCTGAAGCAAATGCAGAATACAAAGGTATGGATGTAGAAAACCTTAAGATTGAACATATCTCTTCCCACAGAGGTATGGTCATTAGAGGAGCTAGACCAAGAGCATTTGGTAGAGTAACTCCATTCAACACTCCAACTACCCATATTCAAATAGTTTTAGTGGAGGCTTAAATAATGATAGAAAAAGATTTCGTTACAGAAGGTCTCAGAAGAACCAAAATTGATGAATATTTAGAAAAAGAACTCGAAAGAGCAGGTTACGGAGGAATGGACATCCAAGTTACCCCTTTAGGAACTATGGTTATCGTTTATGCAGAAAGACCTGGTATGGTAATTGGTAGAGGTGGAAAAACCGTAAGAGCTATTACCCAAAGTCTTAAAACCAAATTTGACTTGGACAACCCTCAAGTGGAAGTTAAAGAAGTGGACGTACCTGAATTGAATGCTAGAATCATGGCTTCTAAAATAGCAAACATGCTCCAAAGAGGTATGCACTTCAGAAGAGTAGCATATTCCACTATCCGCAGAATCATGGGTGCTGGAGCTCAAGGTGTAGAAGTAACTATTTCCGGTAAGATCAGAGGTTCCAGATCTGCTGTTGCTAAATTTACTGAAGGTTACATCAAGAAATGTGGTGAACCTGCAACCAGATTTGTAGAAGAAGGTTTCGCTACCGCACCTTTAAAACCTGGTGTTTTAGGTATTGTAGTTAGAATCATGCCTCCTGAAGCAGTTTTACCTGATAAAGTAGATATTCTTGCTCCTATTGCAGAACCTGTAGAAGAAATTGTTGAAGAAGAAGTGGCTGAAGAGGAAGTTGAAGAAGTAGTCGAAGCTGAAGAAGACCTCGAAAACTTAGAAGAAATTGAAGAAGTAGTCGAAGCTGAAGAAGACCTCGAAGAACTTGAAGCAGCTACCGAAGATTCCGAAGAGGAATAAATCTTTAAGGAGTTGAGAAAATGGCAATTTTAAGAAGTAAAGAAATTTGGGAAATGGAAATTGAGGACATCGAAGAAAAATTGGTGGAACTCAAAGCGGAACTCGCTAAAAACGTTTCCAAAAGTGCTGCTGCAGGTGTTAATGAAAACCCTGGTAAAATTAGAGAACTCAAAAGGACTATTGCTCGTGTTCTTACAATTATGAACCAAAAACAGAAGGAGAATTAAATGTCAAAAATCTGTGATGTATGTGGTCTTCCTGAAGAACTTTGTGTTTGCGAGGAAATTGCAAGAGAAGTTCAATCTGTAAAAGTGTTTACAGTTAGAAGAAGATTTGGAAAACTTATGACTATTGTCGAAGGTATAGATGAACATGATATAGATATTAAGGAACTTACTAAAACTCTTAAAGCTAAATGCGCTTGTGGAGGAACTGCCAAAAAAGGTCAAATTGAACTCCAAGGGGATCATAAGGCAAGAGTTAAGGAAGTTTTATCTGAAATGGGATTCTCCTCTGACACTATTGAAATCAGAGATTCTGATAAGAAATACAATAAGAGAAGAAGACACTAATGTCATAATTCATATCCTAAATTCACATACTGAGGCTTAGAATGATAAGCTCAAAAAATATATTCTATCATGAATTAATTGGGTTAGAACTTAAAGTTGTTGACAGTTCCAATCCCTCTTTGATAGGGCTTGAAGGAACAGTCATTGATGAAACCAAAAAGACTTTAAGGATTGAAGTGAAGGAAAAGGTTCAAGATGAAGACTTAAGTTCTAATCAGAATGATTTTAATTTTATTTATAAAGAGAAATTAATTCAGAAAGATGTTTCTGTATTTCAATTTAAGGTTCCGGATGGAACCATAGTTGAAATTGATGGTAAAATATTGTTGAATCGTCCTGAAGATAGGATAAAAAGAAGATATAAAAAAATTTAATGGTGATAAAATGGTTGGTCTTAATGTTAAGGAACCAGAAACTAAATGTGATGATCCTAACTGCCCTTTCCATGGTACTTTATCTGTTAGAGGACAAGTCCTTGAAGGTGTTGTTACTACTAATAAAGCAGAAAGGACTATTACTGTAGAACGTAGTTTCTACAAGTTCATTAGAAAATATGAAAGATACGAAAAAAGGAAATCAAGAATTAATGTTCACAAACCTGACTGTCTTCATGTAGAAGTCGGTGATGCTGTAAAAATTGCAGAATGTAGACCATTAAGTAAAACTAAACATTTTGTATTAGTTGAAGTAAAAGGTGATGATTAGAATGAAACCTACTACATCCAGCGTAACAAAAGCTTTACCTATTGGTGCAAGACTTCAATGTGTTGACAACACCGGAGCTCGTGAAATCGAAATCATTTCCGTAAAAGGATTTAAAGGTGTTCGTAGAAGACTCGACGTAGCTGGTGTCGGTGATATGGTAGTTGCTTCCGTTAAGAAAGGAACTGCTGATATGAGAAGAGAAGTTGTCAACGCAGTTGTTGTAAGACAGAAAAAAGAATACAGACGTGCTGATGGTCTTCGTGTAAAATTCGAAGACAATGCTGCAGTAATCATTACTCCTGAAGGAGTATTGAAAGGTTCTGAAATCAGAGGACCTGTTGCTAAAGAAGCAGCTGACAAATGGCCTAGTGTAGGCAGTGCAGCAAGCATATTAATTTAAGTTTATGGTGATTAAATGTCAATTCAACCAAGAAAACAAAGAAAAGCTCTCTACACTGCTCCTTTACACATTCGTCGTAAAATCATGAGTGCTAATTTAAGCAAAGATTTAAGAGCAGACATTGGTAAAAGATCTTTACCAATAAGAGTTGGAGACAAAGTTCAAGTTGTTCGTGGTGACTTTAAAGGTCATGAAGGAAAAGTTGAATCTATTGATGCAAAAAGATACAAAGTTACCGTTGAAGGAGTTACCTTAAGTAAACCTGACGGAAATGCTGTATTACTTCCAATCCACCCATCCAACTTGATGATTATTGAAGCTGATTTAAAAGATGAAAGAAGATTAAATATGGAGGAATAAGATGGCAAAAATGGGATCTAGAAAGCATCTTAAAAGGTATAACGCACCTAAAAGCTGGCCTATCCATCCTAAAGAAGACACCTGGACAGTAAAACCTGCTCCTGGTTCTCACGCTATTGAAGATTCTTTACCTTTACTCGTTATTATCAGAGACATTTTAGGTCTTGCTGATAACTCCAGAGAAGCAAAAAGAATTATCAATACAGGTAATGTGTTAATTGATGGAAGAGCTGTAAAAGATTACAAATTCCCTGTCGGTTTTATGGATGTCTTAACTATTCCTAAAACTGAAGAAAATTACAGAATCCTTTTAGATACTAAAGGAAGATTAACTTTACACCCAATTTCTGCAGAAGATGCAACTTACAAATTAGCTAAAGTCGTAAACAAATCTACTATTAAAGGCGGAAAAACCCAATTAAACCTTCACGATGGTAGAAACGTTTTAGTTGATGAAGATGTATATGCAGGTCAAGATGTTGTATGCATCGGTATACCTGAACAGGAAATCAAGGAAAACTTCAAGTTTGAAGATGGTGTAGTCGTACTCGTTACTGGTGGTAAACACACTGGTGAACTTGGTAAAATCCAAGAAGTTATTGTAGACGAATCTTCCAAACCAAATACTGCAATTATCGAAAAGGCAAATGGTGATTCTTTCTTAACCTTAAAAGAATATGCATTTGTAATCGGTAAGGATGAACCAGCTATTGACTTATTGGAGGTTAACCAATGAACCCAATGAATGAAGTTGTAATTTCCAAAGCTACCATCAACATTGGTGTTGGTGAAGCTGGTGAAAAATTATCAAGAGCTATGACTCTTATTGAAAACATGACTGGTCAAACCCCTGTTAAGACCTATTCCAAAGTAACTAACCCAGAATGGGGTATCAGAAAAAGACAACCTATTGCATGTAAAGTAACTCTCCGTGGAGAAAAAGCTGAAGATGCAATTAAATTGGTTTTAGAAGGTATTAACAACAAATTAAGACCTAGTCAATTTGATGCACAAGGTAATGTTTCTTTCGGTATTAGAGAACATATTGATATTCCTGGAATGAGATATGATGCAGATATTGGTATTTTTGGTATGAATCTTTCTATCACCTTTGAAAAACCTGGTTATAGAATTAAAAGAAGAAAAATCCAAAAGAAATCTATTCCAAAAAGACATAGAATCACTCCTGAAGAAACTATGAAATTTATGGAAGAAAAATTCAATGTTACCATTGCTGAGGAAGAGGACTACGAATAATCCTGCAAAAGGTAATTTGAAATTAAAATGATATGTTAAGGTGATTATATTGCCAAGAAAATACGGAAAAGCAGCAAAAAAATGTAGCCGTTGTGGAGACCACTCTGCTATTGTAAGCAGATACGGACTCAACTTATGCAGGCAATGTTTTAGAGAAATTGCTCCTAAAATAGGATTTAAAAAATATAATTAAGAAAGGTGTTTATTATGACTCTTATGGACCCTCTTGCTGATGCTTTAACAAACATTAGAAATAACGAACGTCAAGTAAATGACCACTGTACTATTTCTCCAGCATCCAAATTAATTGGACGCGTGTTAAGCACTATGCAAAAAGAGAATTATATAGGTGAATTTGAATTTATAGATGACAACAAAGCTGGAAAATTCGAAGTAGAATTGGAAGGTAACATCAATCAATGTGGTGTAATTAAACCTCGTCATGCTGTAAAGAAAGATGAATTTGAGAAATTCGAAAAAAGATATTTACCAGCAAAGAACTTCGGTATCTTAATCGTAACTACTCCTGAAGGTATCATGACCCACAGAGAAGCTAAAGAAAGAGGTATCGGCGGACGTTTGTTGGCTTACATGTATTAGGTGATTAAATATGGTATTAGCTGCAGCTATAAGGGAAGAAATTGAAATCCCTGAAGGCGTTGAAGTTATAATTGGAGATGAAGTTACTGTAAAAGGACCAAATGGTGAAACTTCCAGAAAATTTACTTATCCTAATGTAACTATTGCAAAAGAAGATAATCTTGTTGTTCTTGAAACCGCTTTCCCTAAAAAGAAAGACAAATCCATGATTGGAACTACTAGAGCTCACATCAACAATATGATTACTGGTGTAACCGATGGTTTCACTTATCATATGAAAATTGTATTTGCTCACTTTCCAATGGCTGTAAAAGTTCAAGACAAAGAGAAAACTGTTACTATCGAGAACTTTATTGGAGAAAGACATCCTAGATCTTCAAAAATCGTTGGAGATGCTAAAGTTCAAGTTAAAGGTGATGAAGTAATCATCACTGGTGTTAACAAGGAAGATGTCGGTCAAACTATGGCTAACTTAGAACAAGCTACTAAAATTAGAGGTAAAGATCCTAGAGTATTCCAGGATGGTATCTATTTAACTAGTAGAGAATAGTTATAATGGTGATTTGAATGAGTAAAGATTTTAAAAGACAAGAATATGCTCGTTATAAAAAATTAGGAACCAAATGGAGACGTCCTAGAGGAAAAACTAGTAAAATGAGAAGATACGAAGCAGGTAAACCTGCAATGCCATCTATTGGTTATCGTACTCCTAGAGCTACTAGAGGATTACATCCTTCTGGTTACAAAGATGTTCTTGTTAATAACATGAAAGAATTAGAAGCACTTGACTGCGAAACTGAAGCTGCAAGAATCAGTGCTACTATTGGAAAACGTAAAAAAGAATTGATGTTAGAAAAAGCATCAGAATTAGGTATTAAAGTTTTAAACAAATAAATGAATTTGAAAAATTTAAATTTTTCTCATGATAGATGATAAAACTAAGTTTTTTCATTTCCTAAAATTGTTAAGAGATTTAATTAAAGTAAATTTTTAAAATTATAAATTTATAAAGCTTACTTGTAAGAAAAATAGGGGCGTTGTATAAAGTTGGTAAGGGATTATTGAATACGTCTTTAACCTCATACCACAACATATATGACAATGATTCTAATCAATTAATTGATTCGGGGATTTAGTATATTAAATTCCTGGATAAAGGTTAAATAATTAATTGTGTGTAATTTAATGAGTAAATTTATGGAAAATTTATTTTTTAAATATATTGGCCAAAAGTCAAGCAAGAGAATCTTTTTTCTTATAAAGAGCTACAATTAAATTAAAACAATTGAATTAACAAATGAATTTTAATTTATTTGAATTAAAGGGAAACTTGAAGAAATTTTATTCAAGTTTATCAGCTAACTAAATGGAGGATTATTAATGAATCTTACTACACAAAAAAGATTAGCTGCTAGTATACTTAAAGTTGGAGTAAACCGTGTATGGATAGACCCTGATGAAATTGAAGAAGTTTCTAGAGCTATTACAAGAGACGGTATCAAACAACTTATAGATCAAGGTATTATCAAAGCTAAACCAAAAACTGGTATTAGTAGCTACAGATCTAAGAAAATCAAAGAGCAAAAGAAAAAAGGTAAACGTAAAGGAAGAGGTAGTATCAAAGGAGCTAAAAATGCTCGTACTCCTAAGAAACAAGTCTGGATGAAAACCATCCGTGCTTTAAGAACTGACTTAAAAGACATGAGAGACGCTGGTGAAATCGACCGTACTACCTACCGTAAATTATACAAGATGGCAAAAGGTGGAGCTTTCAGAAGTAAATCTTACATGAAAACTTACGCTAGAGACCATGATTTAATCAAATAGGAGGAATGGACTTGGCAAGCGGATCAAATTATAAAGTAGCATTCAGAAGAAGAAGAGAAGGTAAAACTGACTATGCTACTAGAGCAAAATTAGTTGATGTAGATAAATCCAGATTAGTTGTAAGAATTTCCAACGCTAACTGTATTGTTCAAGTGGTCAATGTTGGTAAAGACGGTGACGAAACTGTCGTATCAGCTCACAGTAAAGAATTAAACAAATTAGGATGGTTAGCAGGAAACAAAAACACTAGTGCTGTTTATTTAACTGCATACTTATGTGGTAAAAAAGCTGTTGCAGCAGGTGTCGACTATGCTGTTGCTGACATTGGTTTAAAATCTCCTATTAGAGGATCAAAAGTATTTGCTGCTGTTAAAGGTGCTGCAGATGCTGGTTTAAACGTACCATACGGTGAATCTATTATTCCTAGTGAAGACAGAATTAATGGTGAACACATTGCAGAATATGCAGAAAGCTTAGATGAAGAAGAATTAAACAAAAAATTCTCCCAATACTTAGCTAAAGGTCTTCAACCTACTGATTTGCCTAAACACTTTGAAGAAATTAAAAATAAAATTGACGAGGCTGAATTATGAGCTTTAATATGGATGATTGGGAACCTAAAACCAATTTAGGTAAAGAAGTAAAAGCAGGAAATATCACCGATATTGACGAAATCTTCGAAAAAGGTCTCCCTATAATGGAATTAGAAATTGTAGATGCATTGCTTCCTGATTTAGAAGAAGAAGTAATGGATGTAAATTTAGTTCAAAGAATGCACAAATCTGGTAGAAAAGTAAACTTTAGAGTAATCGTTGCTGTAGGTAACAAAAATGGTTATGTAGGTTTAGGACAAGGTAAAGCTAGAGAAGTAGGTCCTGCTATCAGAAAAGCTGTAGATAACGCTAAATATAACATTATCAAAGTAAGAAGAGGTTGTGGAGACTGGGGTTGTGTTTGTGGAAGACAACACACTGTACCTTTCAAAGTAACCGGTAAAGCAAGTAGTGTAAACGTAACCTTAAGACCTGCTCCTGCAGGTGTAGGACTCGCTATTGGTGATGTTGGTAAAACCATTCTCTCTCTTGCTGGTATCAAAGACGTATGGTCCCAAGCAAGTGGACAAACCCAAACTACTGTAAACTTTGCTAATGCTGTATTCGAAGCTTTAAAAGAAGCAAGCAGAATGAAAGCTTCAGAACAAGACCTTAAAAATATGGGAGTAATCCAATAAACGGTGGTATCATGTATTTAGTAATTAGAATTAGAGGTACTACTGGTGTTAAACAAGGCATTGCTAGTACTTTAGAAATGTTAAGATTAAACAGAATTAGTCATGCTGTATTAGTTGATGAAAACCCAAGTTACAAAGGTATGCTCCAAAAAGCAAAAGACTACATCACTTGGGGTGAAGTTGATTTAGAAACTCTCACTGAACTTGTTGAAAAAAGAGGAAGATTAGTTGGTGGAGCTCGTCTCTCTGAAGAATATTTAGCTGAAAACACTGATTACTCTACCTTTGAAGAATTAGCTAATGCATTACTCAATGGAGAACTCAAAGCTCAAGATATTGATATGAAACCTGTATTCCGTTTACATCCTCCAAGAAAAGGATACAAAGGAATTAGACATTCTATTAAAGAGGGTGGATCCTTAGGTTACAGAGGCGAAGATATTAATAATCTTGCAAAAAGAATGGCTTAAGGGTGGATTATTATGATTAGAAAAGGTAAAAAGATTAATAAGATGAGAGGTTCCAGATCTAACGGTGGAGGCTCTGTCAAAAGGAGAAGAGGAGCAGGTAACAAAGGTGGTAAAGGTAAAGCTGGAGCTGGAAAACACCACTGGTCCACTACCGTAATTGAAAACAGGTATTACTTCGGTAAACACGGTTTCAAAAGACCTCAAAAAACTATCCACAAATCTTATCCTGTCAACTTAAACTTCTTGAATGATAAAGCTGAAGAGTTTGTAGAACAAGGAATTGCAACCAAAGAAGACGATGTTATTGTAATTGATGTAACTGAATTAGGTTACAACAAAGTTTTAGCAACCGGATCTCTTGACATTCCTTTAGTAGTCAAATCTCCTGCATTCTCTGAAAGCGCAATCGAAAAAATTGAAGAAGCTGGCGGAGAAGCTGTAGAACTTTAACCCCACCTTTTCCGTTGCCTTCGGCAACGCAAAAGCTGGACCAAAATTCTTTTCACTAGTTTGGGAGTTTTATGCTCTTTAACTAGTTTTCATTTTTTTTATTTTTTTAACTATTTTTAAATAATTTTAACTATTTTTAATAATTTCAACAATTTTTAATATTTTATCTAATGATATTTTTTAATTTTAATA
>JAZNRM010000281.1:0-5308 GCA_045590695.1 Methanobrevibacter sp. | reverse complement strand
TAATAATGTATATGTAAATTTGAATAATATTCAATTCATTAAGCAAATTTTATATATCCCATCAAATATATCATTAATCACAATTTAATTAAAAAAAGGAAGTGTTATTATGAAAGGATTTGGTATGATAAAAGTAGATGAATCAGGTTGGATGGAAGTTGACGAACCTGTTGCAGGACCTTTAGATGCTATATGTAAACCTATTGCAGTAGCTCCTTGTTCTTCTGACACTCACTTTTTACATGGAGGATCAGGTCCGGCAGAAAACAGAATCTTAGGACATGAAGCAGTAGCTGAAGTTCTTGAAGTTGGAGAATTGGTAACAAAATTCAAACCTGGTGACAGAGTTATTGTCCCATGTACCACTCCTGATTGGTCTGAAAAAGGAGTGCAAGTGAAAGGAGGCAATAACGCTCACGATATTGATACAATGACCAGTTTCAAGTTCTTATCAATCAAAGATGGAGTATTTGCAGAAAAGTTCTCTGTCAACTATGCTGATGCAAACTTAGTATTGCTTCCAGATGATGTTGATGTTGCAGATGCTTTAATGATTACCGACATGATGTCCACCGGTTTCTATGGTGTGGAAATGGCAAATGTGAACTTTGGCGATACAGTTGTCGTATTCGGTATAGGACCTGTAGGATTAATGGCAGTTGCTGGTGCAAAACTTAGAGGTGCAGGTAAGATATATGCAACTGGAAGCCGTCCAAACTGTGCAGAACTTGCATTGGAATATGGTGCAAGTGAAATCATCAGCTATAAAAATGGAAACACTGTAGAACAGATTCTAGAAAAGAATGGCGAAAAAGTAGACTGTGTAATCATTGCAGGTGGTAATTCAAGCACTTTCAATGAAGCTCTTCAATTGGTAAAGAGTAATGGATACATTGGAACCATCAATTTCTATGATATTGAAGATACATTCACAGTGCCAACCTTCTTAACAGGTCTTGGAATGGCAGACATCAATATCAGAGGAGGTTTCTGTCCTGGTGGAGCTGTAAGAGCTGAAAAACTATTGAAATTGATTCAAAACGATAGAATCCACCCAGGAAAAACATTCAATTATGAATTCCATGGATTTGAAAAAATAGAAGAAGCTTTCAAACTTATGGATGAAAAGCCAAAAGACTTGATCAAACCTATCATTTACACAGATGACTTATAGATTGGTCTTTTATATTTTCTTTTTTTATTTTTTATTTTTTTATAATTTTTTCTATTTTTTATTTGAAATACTATTTTCTTATTTTAATAATTTCTTAAAAATCCAATTGTTCTGCAATGCACATTTTACAGACTGCATTAGGAGAATCAGCATTTGCATCCTTTACAGGACAATAATACTTCCCATCTATTTCCTCCACATACAATGAACCTGGAAATGGAGTCCCCACAGGATGTATTGGCTCTTCAAGAATAAAAGTAGTGTATAGTGATATGATAGCATAAACCAAAGGAAATTTTGTTTTATGGCTCAATGACTCAGAATCCTCATAGGATTGCAATGTAGCCACTGCATCTATGAACTCATCCTTATCGATTTTATGAGTATAGTGATTGTTATTGCTCCTTACTTCCTTTAAGCGAGCTAAAAAGTATTTTGCATATATTCCATGACTTTTCTTTTTATAGCTGTCTTGAACATATTTGCTTTCCTCAATCAGTTCTGCATTGATTTCCATCAAGTCAAATACAGATACTGTTCCTGCATAATCCTTTAATACCTGTAAAAGAGCATCATTGGATATGCTATCCTCTCCGATAACAACATTTGAAAACTCCTTATACATTTCCTCATTTATAGTCATGAAATCACTGCAATCAATTTAAAATATTAATAAAAATTATTTTAAAAAATAAAAAAAATGAAAAATTAAAAAATTAAAAATTTTAAAAAAAATAAAAAGCAAGTTAAACTATTTATTCAAAATAAATAGGTTCTGGAGGATTGTTCAAATCAACAATCTTCTTGTTTTCAAGATTTTCAGGACCATACGGAGTATGGGTTGATAAGTATACTGTAGGATTGTTTGAAATGAACTCACGTACATTATCTAATGTTTCCCTTGCTTTTGGAAGATCTTCAAAAACAATTGATAGCTTATTTCCGTACAAAGCCTCATCAGTATATGTAATGTCACCATGAATCATGTAAAATAATCCATCGTCCTCTGCAATTACAATGCTGTTTCCATTGGTATGGCCAATAGCTTCAATAAGATATATACCATCTGCTATTTTTTGTGACTTTTCAAAATTATAATAGCTTCCGCTGTCATATTCTACAGGAATAATATTTTCCCCTTCCAATTCCATGTCTTCAGCTTCAGTTTTAGACATGTAAACTTTAGCGTTAGGGAAGTTTCTGATTTCACCTGTATGATCAGGGTGCTTGTGAGTAATCAAGATCTTTGAAATATCCTCTGCTTTATATCCCAATTCATTCAATGCAGACATATAGTCAGTGATCCTATTTCCATTATAAATCACTGTATCCTCATCTATTTCCATATCAGGGAATTCCTTAGGAATATCAGTGTCTACAAGAATTACCTCATCTCCAGTGTCAATCAAATAGTTTTGAAGGCTTGCGCGATATTTGACTGATGGATCAAAGTTTTCCATTCCTTCTTCGCCACCAAATGCAAAAGGCTGTAGCATAAATCCGTTTTCGTATGTTTTTATAGCATAAATTTTAATGTTAAACCCTCCTTATTTTTTAATTTTATTTAAAGGGTATTTAATAATTATGCTTGATTTTGGTCATTTATCAATAATTGTGTTAAGTAATTTTGTTTTCCAATCATCTTGCATAAATCAAGCTGTTGTTCGCTCCAGTACATATCCTCTTCTTCATCTTTTAAATAAATTTTCATTAAATCAAGAGTGGTTGAATCTAAAATGCCAGATTCAATGACTTCATTGATAAATGCAATTCCTTCAACAGACACATTATAGTCATATTCAATGAATTCAATAATGTCTTCATAAATCGGTTTAGCCTCTTGAGCTTCTTGCTTGATTTCTCCTCCTAAATCAAGGATACGATCCATGAATTGTTCCACGAAATCCATTTCTTCAGTTGCATGAGTAGTGTATTTGTCTCCAAGAGATTGGAATCCTAAACCAGCAAAGACTTTGGATTGAATTCTGTGTCCAAAGGAATTTGCAGATAAACCTGTTACGATAGCTTGCAATACTTCAATAGTCTTTTCTTTATCAGCCATAATTTCACCTCGTTAATGACTTAAGATTCTTAAGTCCTTAATGATATATTAAATTTTGATATATTTATATTTAATTATGTAAAAAATAAAGAAGATTAAATAAAAAGTTAAAATTTAATGAAGATAATTAAAAATTATTAAAAAAAGATGGAAAAAAAGAATATGAAAAATTATTCTGAATGAACATAATCAATTGCTTTCTTATAATACTCATAAAGCATTTTCTTAAATAGTTCAGCTTCTTCAGGACTGTAATCCTTGAAGAATTCACCTTCCCATTCAAAAACAATTTTCATTAAAGAAAAAATGACTAATTTTCCCTCATCTGTCAGATTAATTATCTTTCTGCTTTTATTTTTTTCATCAGGATGCCTTTCAATCAATCCGTTTTTCTCTAATCTTTTTATTATTTGAGTTACATTGGATTCAGAGACATACAATAGTTCAGCTAGCTCCCTTTGAGAGATGTTTTGATGATAGAATATATTGGCTAAGTAGGTAAAATCCCTATGCGTAAGGTTTTTAAAATTTTTCTTCAAGTAATCGTTATGCTGCATATTGATATAATCAATAAATAAAATACTTGGAGTGAGCAATATTCTTTCTTCATCAAAATCCAAATCAGCCATCAATAAACCCCATAATCATTTATCATATATTTTTCCTTAATGACTTAAATATTTGATTCATATAAATCCAAAGGAATAACCTGCATTTTTGCAAACGCAATACCGGCACAATGACCTTTCATCCTTAATGTGAATAATCCTGTTCTTGCATTTGTATTCCCCATTTTCAAAGAAGACATCATCCTTTGCAGGATTATCTCCAAATGGATGCAATGGTTTTTTAGCTATTAAAACAAGGTATAATGAAAGTTCTCTTGTAAAATCCCTTGTTTCAATGTCTCCAGGATCATAAACGCTGAAATAAAAGTCTACATCATCCTCTATATTTTTAATTACATCGTCCCTTATTTCGAAATCCTCTTCAATATCATTAGCATATATTTCATCATAAATTGAAGAATTATAAATAGCCAATCGTTTTGTAATGCTGTCTGGATATCTGTCATCAGTAGCCTTTTTCTTGAGATAATCAATAGGATAATCCTTTAGGTTTTCTCTAACCTTTTCAAGTAATTCTGTCGCTTTCATGATTTCACCAAGATCTATCCATTATTTAATTTCAATTATCAGTTTTAAAAACTTTTCAACTATTAATCTATTTTTTTATAGTATATGCTGTTTTTGTTTTTATTTTCCATAAAACTTAAAGGGCTAATTTTCTTCCAATGCCTTTTTTGTAATTCTAACTGCCCCTTTGGAGTGAATTCTAACCACTGGATGCTCATCATTTTCTCCAATCCATTCCAATTTATCCAAATAAGGTTCAACATATTGAGGCTTTCTTTTTCCAATCACCCTAAACATTTCAGGAGCTTCCATTCGAACCTTTTCATTTGAATCGCTGATCATTTCATAAAAGATGTCCAAGTTTTCACAAAACAATTCAGGGGCATTTGTCCCTATATTCTCACATGCCCAAATGAATGAAAGTCTAACTCCAGCATCTTCATCTTCCCTTGCTTTCATAAGCTTATCCAAATAGGGAATTGCAAGCTCTTTATCTGCTCTACCTATTCTCCCCAACGCATTGATAGACCTTTCCCTAAGCTTTGGATTCTCATTTTCCAAGTATCCTGCAATCTCCTCAATGTGGATTTTAACTACATCCGGATATTGAAGTCCCATCTCTCCAAGCATCCATAATGCCTTTGCCTTGACATTGTCTGAATAATTATCATTCAGCTTAAGAGCAATTTCATCAATGTGGTCTTTCCAATATTCCTTATCCTTTTGAATGTCTCTTAATTCCTTCAATATCCCTTTTTCATCATTTTTAAGCATTATTTAACCCTATACTATTCTTTGTAAAAAAGATTGAAAAAACAGTTAACTCAACTCTTTCTTCTATTTAAACTATTTAAAAATACTAATATATGCTTTTTATCAAAGCTCCCGAATATAATTTCTGAATAAAAATTCTAAAAATAATAATGATAAAAATCT
>JAZNRM010000280.1:0-1525 GCA_045590695.1 Methanobrevibacter sp. | reverse complement strand
TGCTGCGATGTATCCTCTAGACATGTATAGGTTTTCAACAGTATTTACAATAACGGTAATATCTTCTTCAGGATAGATTTTCTTAATTCCTTGAATTAATTTTGGAGTTCCAGTACCTCCAGAAAGTATGGTAATCATGATATCACTTCTTAAATATAATAAAATTGAATAATATTGCTTTTAAAATAATTTGCTTTATAAATATAATGCTTAATAAGCAAAGGATTATTGGTTTTATAACTTTAAAATTCTTCTTTTAATGAAGCCCCACATTTGGGACATGGAGTCTTTTCAGAAATTACTAAAGACATTTCATTTTCACAGTTTGGACATTGGTTATTCTCAAGGATCTTTCGTCTGTCTCTATACAATGTCTTTTTGAAATCAAAAAACAGTATCTTATATTCAGAAGTATTTTTAGAAATCTCTTTATTCAGTATCTTTTCGATTTCTTCCTTATTAAAGAGTTCATTGGCTTCGGGAACATAAGTCCTGATTAATTCATTGCAGTGAGGACAGTAGTTTTCATATAAAAAGCCTGAAATTAATGCTTTGGTCATTTTGTCTGAATTTTCCTTATTCAGACTCTCCTCAATAAGTTCCAGATCTTCTGAATTTGAATTTAAGATGGATTCCAAATCTTCAAGTTTGGAATTCAAGTAGAATATCAAATTCTTGTCTGTAAATGCAAAATCACAATTAGTGCATTTGAATTTAATTTCAGCCATTTTATCGCTCTTTGATTGTTTCTTTTGATTATTATTTTCAGAGGTATTTGCTTATTTTCTGAATACATCAAACTCTTTAGGTCTAAGCAATGGTTTGATTCCAATTTCAGTGTCTCTTAAGTGATAGAATGCATCAAATCCTCTAATCAATACGATAGGAATTCCTTCATTTGCTTGTCCCATCAATAATGATGCAGCAGCTGCAAGCTCATCTGCAGTTGCAACTTCAGTTGTTTCGAGAGCTCTTCCGAAAAGGTCCTCTTCACCGATTCTTACCCAAAGTGGATTGATTCCAGAGCAACCAATAGCTGTTCCAATTGCACCAACTCTAAATGCTCTTCCTTGAGTGTCTGTAATTATCACTGCAATTTCCTTATCGGTTTTTTCTTCTAAGTATTCCCTTATTTCCTTAGCGGATTTGTCAGGATTCTTAGGCATTGGAGTTGCTAATCCTTCTTCCACATTGGATTCATCAATTCCAGAGTTTGCACAAACGAATCCATGCTTGGTTTCAGTTACAATGAAATTAGGTCCAACTGCAACGATTTCATTTGATTCCTGTAAAA
The DNA here is from genome assembly GCA_045590695.1 of Methanobrevibacter sp. GTDB lineage: Archaea > Methanobacteriota > Methanobacteria > Methanobacteriales > Methanobacteriaceae > Methanobrevibacter. Next base: position 231 of record JAZNRM010000280.1, on the reverse strand, counting down.
TAGCTTCAACAAGCCTTGGATCCTTCTTGCATTGCTCTGCAATTTTTATTGTTTCTTCGCTTGGCTCAAGTTCATCAATTTTAATGTAGTTTCCTTCAGCCTTTGAGATCAATGTTTCAGCAATTAGCAAAATATCTCCATCTTCAAGAGCAATATCTTCCTTTTTCAAATCCTCTTCGATTATCTTAGCTATATTATCCCCTTTTTTAACTAAAGGAATTTCTTTTAATC
>JAZNRM010000279.1:0-5128 GCA_045590695.1 Methanobrevibacter sp. | reverse complement strand
TTAACTGTTCGTAAGTTTACAATTAGGGGGATTACTTATTTTAAAACATGATTTAGAAAAGATCTTAAACGAGTATCTTGATCAAAAACAAAGAATAGGGACTGTTAAAGCACCTATTGCTAAATTTATTAATAAAGACTTTTTTAATGATATTGAAAATAATATTGACTCCTCTAAAATGTATTTGCTTACATCAGCAGGTGTTGGTAGTTTAGCTAATATTCCCTGGGCATCAATAACTGATAAACGTTATAGAGGCCAAAAATTAGGTTTAGAAATTGATTATTTGTTTAAATCTGACATGTCTGGAGCATATTTATCCTTTAAGATTTTTTATTATGATGAATTTAAAGAAAAATATGGAGAGTCTTTTGATAAGTATATAGAAGATAAATCTAGTTCTATAAGACATTTTTTAAAAGATAAAAATCTTTTATCAAATGATTTTGTTTATGATGTTGATTTGGTTAAAGAAGGGAAATATTCTAAAATTTTTAGTACAGGCACTATTGTTGCAAAATACTATGATTCAAATGATGTGCCTTCTGATGATAAACTTAAAGATGATTTAAATCAATTTTTAAAAATTTATGAAATTGTTGAAAAGGAATATATTAATGGTAATGAAATTTCTGTTGAAGATTTAGAAAAAAGTGTAAAGGTGGAAAAAATGGGTGGCGAAAATTATAAAAACAATTCATTTTATGATTATCTTATCAAAAAAGAATTTTTGTTTGATAAAGAAACAATTGAGAACTATTTACTTTCTTTAAAAGTTAAGCCATTTGTAATTTTAACTGGTAATTCTGGGACTGGAAAAACTAAATTATCCCAGTTATTTGCAAAATATATTGCAGAAACTAATAAAGATGGTTTAATTGAAGGTGTACCATTCGATTCAGATGATGATTATGTTACTGTAAAAGCTAAAGCAAATTACTCTTCTTGGGCAAATCAAGGCTGGACTTTAAATAAAGAAGATTTTATAAATATAATTCCTATTTCTGAATGTGAAGGCACTTTTGATTTAGAAATTGATGGGATTCCTGGAAGGGGATCTATAGGCCTATTACCTCAGTTATATTATGATAAAAATAATGAAGAATTAATAAATTACTTTAAAAATTTATATGATAAGAATCCTAATCAAATAGCTGATTTAAAAATCAATCGCAGTGCTATAGAAGAAATTAGTTCTGATGATTATATGGAAACCAATGGTTCCATTATTTTAAAACAAAGATCAAATGCATCTGCTTACGATAAAAGGCAATGGTTTATGGCTAAAGAGCTTTTTAATTATTTACCTTTTAGCAGTGGCTCTACTAATTGTAAAATAATGGTTAATGGTATTGAATCTTCTGCAAGGATGCGTATTGTACCTAAATTGACTTTTAAGAAAAACTTCCGTTTGCAAAAATACCTTAAAGAAAATGATGGAAAGGAAGTTGAAGTAAAAATTAAAGTAGATAAATTCGGTTTCGAAGATTTCGAACCTAAATGGCAAACTGATATTGACGAAGATGATGAATATTTTGATTTAGAAAATATAAATGAAAATTACAAAATTATCCCTGTAGGGGCTAATTGGACTGAAAACAGACACATTGTAGGCTACTACAATGTAATCACAAATGAGTACCAAGACACTCCTGCATATAAATTAATAGAACAGGCAAACGGTAGCCAGGAACCACATTTCTTGATACTAGACGAAATGAACCTCTCACATGTAGAACGCTACTTTGCTGACTTCCTATCAGCTATTGAAAGTGGAGAGAAAATACCACTATACGGAGAAGAAGAGCTTATTTTACCGCCTAATTTATTCATAATAGGAACTGTAAATGTAGATGAAACTACTTATATGTTCTCTCCAAAAGTCTTGGATCGTGCTAATGTTATTGAGTTTAAGACCTATTCCGCTTCTGACTATATGAATAGCAACATTAACTTATCCTCACCAAAAGGAAACATTTCATATCTGGAAAATCCTTTGGCAGGTAATGAAGTTCGTGATTATGGAATAGATGAACTAAGGGACCTTTTCAAGGATATTGGTGCAGATGGAAAACCATTTTGGGATATATTGTCAGAAGAAATATATTCATTCCAAACAATTTTATCAAAATCCGGATTTGATTTTGGTTTCCGTGTAATTAATGAAATTGTCCGATTTATGGTTGTTGCATGGGAATATGAGGGTGAGCCACAAAACTTTAACAATTGGCCACGCTACTTTGATGCCTGCATTAAGCAGAAAATGTTGCCTAAACTCCATGGTTCTGAAAAGATAATTGGAGAAACCTTAGGGGAATTATCCGATTTATGTTCCGACAGCGTTATAGGCACTGAGGATATGGTAAAATATCCAGAGTCTTACAAAAAGCTTGAAGAGATGAAAAAGATTTTAAGAAAGCAAAGATATGTTTCATTCATTAATTAAAAGGTCAGAATATGGAACAATATATAAAGATAAAAGCTATTGATGAAGATGACAATCCATTGGGAACCTTTAAGGTTTCAATAGATTATAGTGGATTCATTAATCTATCTACAGATATCATTAACAATGAAATTTCCATTGGAAATCTCATTTTATATAATGTTCCCATAGTAGAATTCTTTGACAATAAGACTCCTATTCAATATTATAAAAATCCTAATTTTAATGCGAATGTTCTGCTTTTGGAAGAGCATAAGTATACAGTTGAATTTGAAAGCGAAGATTCCTCTTTGGATGTATTTTACAGCTTAAAAAATACTAAAAACAGCCCAATAGAGCTATTTCCAAATAAAAGTCTCGGCTTTTTAAACTTTGGAAGCTATGTTGGAAAGACCTTTTTGGATATTTTTAGAGAAGATAAAAGCTTATATAAATTCCCTATAGAGGTTCGCTCTAGAAAGATCAATTACAGCAAAGACTATGCAACCATGATTGGAGACTTATCCAGATTCTCCTCTGGCCTTATTTATGAACTGGATTCTCCAGTTTACCAATCATTGGAAATAGGATCTTCAAATAAAACTCCATATGAGGATTTCATGCTTCTGGAATACCTTTTTGAGGATGAGAATCTTCCTGCAACTGTTGAATACTTATCTAGAAACTTATACACCTTGCTTGAAGAGACCATAGAGGAAGTTCCTACATCTATGGCTTCTAATATTGGGCCAAATGAACTCATAGACGTTTTTTCAAACAGTGAAAACTTGGAAAAAATAGAAAAATCTAATGATTCCGTATGGAATAAGACAAAAGGATATGTTCCCCTTAAAATCAAGGAACTCAAATATGTTGATTCCATAGATGTTCCTGAAAACAGATTTTACAAAAACTTTTTGCTTTTCATTGATGACTTGATTGATGATTTGCTTGAAAAAGTTGAAGAGGGATATGTAACTGACAAGCTTCATGAGTACAAGGAAACTCTAAGCTATTATCTTTCAGCAAGATACTTTTTAGACATTTCACCTATGGATTATCCTCCTTTGAATTCACAGGTTCTTCAGAAAAAGGAAGGATATCGTGATATTCTTGAATACTATCTCTTGTTTGAGTTCGGATTTAAGCTCAATTGGGATGAAGTGGTTGAAGATTTCAGAGGATATGAAAAGAAAGTTTACAGATTATATGAATATTGGTGCTATTTTGAGCTTTTGGATGTGATTGGTGAATTGACAGATATCGAAATAAGCTTTGAAGACCTTTTTGATGTAGACGATAAAAAATTGAATATTTCACTTAAGGAAGGGGTCATAAAGAGCTTTGATTTGAATTTAAGTGATTTGATTGACGTGGAAAGCTTAAGTTTGGATAATAATATCGATTCTGTCGAATTGGATGGTTTTATTGATGATTTAAAAATATCAATTGATCTGATGTATAATAAAACATTTAAAAAGGATTCTGACTATTATTCATATTCAGTTAAATTAAGGCCAGATTACACATTATCAATCAGCTTTGCAGAAAAAACATTCCTGATTCATTTTGATGCAAAATATAAGCTGGATATTAAATCAGAGGATTATAAAAACCAGGATGTCGTAAAAATGCATTCATATAAGGATGCAATAGAAGATACAATAGCAGCTTATGTGCTTTATCCTGGAAGAGAAAAGGAAATATTTTATGAAAAGGAAGGTGCTTTGGAATCTGTTGGGGCATTTCCATTAAATCCAAGAGATGATAGGAAAAACAAGAAGGATTTATTGGAATTTTTATCTAATTTTATATGGGATTTAATTAATTTAAATTAAAATTTTTTATAGTTATCTATCAAGTATCTATCATATATCTATTAAATATCTATCATATATCTATCAAAATTATTCTATACATTACAAACTAATTTTACAGCCCTTAAACGCCTTATTTTTCCATGTAAGCAAGTGCTTGCACTCGAAAATCTTTATAAATGAGTCTAACATAAATAATAGTAAGTACAATTGAATCCAATTGTACAAATTTCTTTTTATTCATAATTTCCTCATTAAATGTAAATATGCGGGGAGAATTGTTCTTCCTGTATATCAAACACGTTTTTTTTAAAATTGATTAAAAACTCCCTTAAAATCAATTCTTAACTCAATTAAGTATTTATAATCAAAATAAAAAACTTAATATACTAATTTTTACAAAATATCAATTGTAATAATAGTTACTATTATTAAAATAAAAGGGTTGGTTACAGTTATCCTTAGATGAGATTTGACTGATTCTCTAGGAACATATAATGATTATTAATGTCTTGGAATTGGAACATCAATTATCTTAAAGGGGTTTGATTGAAGGTTCCTCTTTTATTGGATCATTAATGCAAAATTGTTATATCGGGGGTTGAATCAGTAGGTTATCTCATAAGGGTGATTTTCTTTGATTAGAAAATGTTAGTTTCTTTAAGCTAATATTGTAGGGGTTGGTTATCTTTTATTGATTTGCTTTTTTATTTTTAATTATTTTTTAATTCTGGAGATTTTACATTGAAGATTAGAAAAAATTCCTCTACCGATGAAAATAAAGAGGATAATGATTTTATTGATAGAACCAATCGTGCTTTAGAGCGTATGGACAAATCAGATAAGAAAGCTTTATCTAAAGAGGAGTTTCTAAAGGATTTAGAAT
>JAZNRM010000278.1:0-1602 GCA_045590695.1 Methanobrevibacter sp. | reverse complement strand
TTTAATATACTTAAATTAATTTTTAACCTTTAAATCATGATTTGCTTTTAATCCATTTTCGAAAGCTAAGTTAAAAAAATAGGAGAAAAATAATGTTGAAAATAAATAGAAGCATTTTAATCATATGCATTGTATCCCTATTCTTAATAATCGGCCAAATCTCTGCAAGCGATACCGATTCAATGGAAATTAATGATACAATCCATAATGATTTAAGTTTAAATCAATTGAATGGTTCAGATATTGATAATCTTGAATCTGATGGAATGGAAAAAACAGCGCAAACGGAAACAGAAACTATCGATGAAATAGTTGAAGAAAAGCAAAAGGACACAACTGGAGTTGTTATGGCAAATGACAATTACAGTTGTGGACCTGCATCTCTTGCCACTGCATTAAACCGAAATGGGCTTAATCTCAGCTTAAATGAAGTGTCCAAACATACAAACACAAGCTTGAATGGAACAAGCATGCAATCCTTGATTGATGCTGCAAAATACTATGGCTTCAGCGCTTATGGAGTTGAAGTTGACACCAAAAGCCTTAAGGAAAACAACATAATTCATTTAAACATCAATGGATGTGAGCATTGGACAGTAATAAGCAAGGTAACAGACACTCATATATTTTTAGCTGATTCAACTGAAGGAAACATCAATTTCACTATTGATGAGTTCAATTCATACTTTTCCAAAAAAGCAATCATCCTCGCCAATAATAGTCTAAATGACTTGAAGAATGACTTGATTTCAAACCAAATCACCATCTTAAACAAGGACCAATGCTTGAAAATCTCTGGAAAAGGTTTGAAAAAGAAAGTGGTTGGTTATAGAATTGTTTGGAAATACGGTTGGAGACAAAAGTACGGTTGGGTTTTAAGGCCAAAAGTGGTTGGAGGTCATGTATCATTTACCCAATGGGTTTATGTTAAAGGATATCATGCCGTTTGGGGAAAATACAAAGTAAAAGAGCCTATTTACAAGTATTATTTTGTATCTGATGATGCAATGACAAGCGCTAAAATCAAAAAGTAAATTTATGGAGAAAATATAAAGAACATTAAGGAGCTTAAGCATGGATAAGAAAATTACAATAGTTCTGATTGCAATAATCGTTGCAGTGGTTGCCATTGGAGCCTTTTTAGCAATTTCCAATACTTTCATTCCAGAAAGTTCAGCATATACAGACCTCTTTGATTATTCAATCGAACCAACAACAAGCTGGAATGCAGACAAGAATGAGTATTCATTCAGCCAAAGCATAAAGTCTGTTAATGGAAAGGACTATAAGAATATTGAAATCAAGGTAAATTTCTATAAGGGAAATGATCTTTTAGACAGTTATGACTCTAAAATAGACTCTACAAAAGATGGCAAATTCGAGCTTAAATTCACAAAAGAACTATCTGAAGAGCCGGATGCATTTTATTATGATGTAGTGAGTGCAACAGAAGTCTAAGTCTAATTTTTTCAAATTTAAAATTTAAAAAAATAAATAAAATAATTGGCCAATTTATATTTTATTTATTACTTTTTTCTTTTTTTATAAAATATGTATTGGGATATGTAGATGAGAGAATGCATCAAATGAAAAATAATGATT
>JAZNRM010000277.1:0-2997 GCA_045590695.1 Methanobrevibacter sp. | reverse complement strand
AATATTAAGTCAATTTAACAGTTTTAATCAATTTTATGTAGTAAAATTAATATAATAATATTATTAAAAAATAGTTAATTATAATACGAATTATTTTTTCTTAGATAAAAAAGTGGAGTTAAACTCCACAAAAATTAGAATAAATGAGATTGATAAAAATTAGTCAATTTCACTAACGTTTAGCAAATCTGATTTTATTTGGGCCCATGACAATGCTCTTTTTCCAAAGCTCATCATTTGTTTCTGGGAAGTCTTCTCTGAAGTGTGCTCCTCTACTTTCCCTTCTCAAGATAGCTGATTTTACGATAAGGATACAGATTTCAACCATATTGATTACTTCAAGAGCGGTAAGGAGTGATTCATTGAATTGAGTCCTGTCATCAACATTAAGGTCATTCAATTCATCTTTCATTTCAAGAAGTCTTTCAAGAGCTGACTTTAGGTTTTGCTCATTTCTTACAATTGAGACTTTCTCCCACATCAATTGCTGGATTTCCTTCTTCATAGCTATTGGATCGATAGAACCTTCCTTCATCAAAGATTCTATTCTATTCTTTTCCTCTTCAACAGCTGTGAAATTGTATTGCATGGTAGTCAAGTCACATGCAAGAGCAGCAGCAAATCCTGCTCTTTTACCGAACACTTGAGTGTCTGCAAGTGCGTTACCTCCAAGACGGTTAGCACCATGGACTCCTCCACAGACTTCACCGCAAGCGAATAGGTTTTCAACAGTGGATTGGCCATCTTCGTTGATTCTGACCCCTCCCATATGATGGTGTGCAGTAGGTGCAACTTCCATCGGTTCGGTTTTGATGTCCACTCCAATGTCTTCAAACTGAAGCACCATTGTTTCAAGCTTTTCCTCAATCAAGTCTGGGTCAAGGTGGCTTACATCAAGGTAGACTCCTCCATGCTCTGTTCCTCTTCCTTCCATGATCTCATTATAGATTGACCTTGCAACAACGTCACGGGTAGCAAGTTCCATACGGTCATCGTATCTGCCCATGAACCTTTCCCCTTCGCTGTTTATGAGTCTTCCGCCTTCAGCCCTTACAGCTTCAGTTACAAGAACTCCCTTTCTTGAATCAGGATAGACCATACCTGTTGGGTGGAACTGTATCTCTTCCATGTCAATCAGGTCTGCTCCTACATTCCATGCAAGTGCAAATCCATCCCCATTCTTTTGGGTAGTGTTTGAGGTTACAGGGAATAATTGGCCGGATCCTCCAGTAGCAAGAACAACAGCTTTTGCTTGGAAATAGATGATGTCATTGTTCTTGAGGTCAAGTCCAACTGCACCGATCACTTTTGAGAGGATGTTGTTTGAGTCATCCTTGATAAGTGCTGTAATCATCACTTCATCAATGGTCTTGATGCCACGCTTGATGATTTCTTCCTTAAGTGCAGTCATGATTTCATGGCCGGTTCTATCTCCTTGGAAACAGGTTCTTCTATAGGTTTGGCCACCGAATGGCCTTTGGTTCAATTCACCTGATTCCTGTCTGTCAAAGAGTGCTCCATACTCTTCCAAGTCCTGAAGCCTATCAGGTGATTCATTGATTAGAATGTCTACTAATTTAGGGTCATTAAGGTAACTTCCACCCTTTAAGGTGTCTTTAATATGCGCTTCTACACTATCCTCTGGGTCTACAAGTCCAAGTGCAGCATTGTATCCACCTTCAGCCATTCCAGTACAGCCTGATCTGAAAGTCAATCCTTTTGAAACAATCAATGCTTCCTTTCCTTGATTGGACACTTCAATTGCTGCTCTACAGCCTGCACCACCAGAACCTATAATCAATACATCAGTTGTGATAGTTTTAATTTCCATAATTTCCCTTCTTTAGTTTTTTAATAAGCTAGTTTTTTAATTAAATTGCAAAAAATTTTGGTCAAGGTTTTTGACGAAGTCAAAAAGCTTGAGTTATACATTGTTTTCTTTACGATATTGTATAATATCTTCAATTGTTACAACAGGCATGTCATGCTCTTTTGAGAACTCAATCACATCAGGCATTCTTGCCATAGTTCCGTTCGGCAATGTGATTTCACATAATACACCAGCAGGATTAAGTCCAGCAAGTCTCATCAAGTCAATGGTTGCTTCAGTATGGCCATCTCTTTCAAGTACTCCTCCTTCTTTAGCTCTAAGTGGGAATACGTGACCTGGGTGGTTTAAATCACTTGGCTTTGCCTCTGGATTTGATGCAGCCTTAACGGTTTTTACTCTGTCTGCTGCAGATACGCCAGTGGTTACTCCTTCTGCTGCTTCAATTGTTATTGTAAATCCAGTACCATAAGTACTTGTATTGTTTTCTACCATTAAAGGAAGTTCCAATTCATCGGCCTTATCAGGGGTTAAGCATAAGCATACGATTCCACTTCCTTCTCTTATGAGAAGTGCCATTTGCTCTTCAGTCAAGTGTTCTGATGAAAAAATCATGTCTCCTTCGTTCTCTCTGTCTTCATCATCAGTTACAATGACCCCATTTCCTGATCTTATTGCGTCCAATGCTATTTCCACTCTTTCTTGAGGACTTCCTTTTAAACTTTCTTCATGATTCATAGTAAAGCTCCTTAGTTGTTTAAATTAAAAGTTTTCTAATTCTAATTACTAGAATCAGGGCAAAAAAAAGGATATTTATTTTTAAGTAAATTAATTTTATTTAGGTTTTTAGCTATTCTCTATAATAAAACATAGAGCTATCTAACCTATTTACTTTAAACTCATATTCTCTTCCATCCGGACTGTCACCGTCGGTTTTGGACTTTCACCAAATCAACACAATTGTGCTCGTGGACTTATCATTCTTAAAATAAATTTTTGCACTAATGAATCACCACCGGTGGAGAATTTCACTCCGCCCTGAGAATTGTATATTAAAATATATTGTTAGTGATTAAAATACTTTTTTATATATAAATAAAAAATAGGGGTTTTTTTAAAGGAACAATGTAAATTTATTAATAGAATTTTATAATTTTTTTATAAATTAC
>JAZNRM010000276.1:0-2613 GCA_045590695.1 Methanobrevibacter sp. | reverse complement strand
TTTTTAAAAATATTATTTTTTCATCAGTTTCAAAGTAAAAATAATAAATTATATAATAAACTTAAAAAATATATTAAAATAAGATATTTTATTGAATAAGATTGATTTACAATAATTATGATTTTTATAAGGTGAGGAATTATGTATGAAACCTTAACATTCACTGGTGGAATTCACAAAAGCGAAGAATTGAAAGAGTTAATTGAGGATTTAGGAGGTTTTGTTCTTCAATCCAATATATTGCAAATGGAACTTGTATTGAATATGGCAGTTCCTATTGATGATGTGGATATTGTTAAGCAAAAGGCAAAAGAGCTTTTAGGTGAACTATCCGTTGCACCTATGGCTGGTTCTGAAATAGCTATTGTTTCCCCAACCCTTGCAAGACATCACCTTCCTCATGCTGCATGTGACATTTCAGAATACCTTAGACGTTATGGTGCTAAAGACAATATGGTCGGTTTGGCTCGTGGTCATGGTAAAGGAACTGCAGGAATCAGTGAAACTGAAAAGGATTTGATTGAGGAGCATGACATAGCTATTTTCGCTTTAGGAAGCTTCAAGCAATGCATTATCGGTAAGGCTTACCTTTACAATGACATTGATATTCCAGTGATTGTCACCGGTGCACCTGAAATTGACTTGGAAGAATTGCCTGGTGTAGACGCTTATGTTTCAGGATTAGGTAGAATCCCACGTAGATTAAAAAGAGGGGAAAACATAAGAGCATTGAAGAAATTAGTTGAAACCGTTGAAGACCTTTTGGAAAAACGTAAAAAAGAGCTTGCTCAAGATCCTCCAATTGCACCTTCAATTTTAGTCAAGAACGAGATTGAAACTCAAGTTCCAGCTATTAAGGATGTTATCTCCCCAACTCCTGTAACAAGCCAGCTCTGTGGTCTTAGAGTGAAATTGGATTATGACAAATATCATGAAGAGATTGAAAATGTGATTATCGGAGACCAAAAACTAAAGGACATTGCTGAAATTAAAAAGTCTCATTTCTATGATTACATTCTCGTAGAGCTTTTAACTGAAAGTTCATTAGTGGACTGAACAGTTAAAAATATAAAAACAAATAATCTTATAAAACATTAATAATTAAAACAAATTATATATAATAAATATAATTTTGTTTATTATTTTTTTTATTATTTTATTTCAAAAATCTTTCATCATCTTATTTTAATAAATTATTATCAAAATTTCTAAATTATAAATCAATATTTATTTTTATTTAGTCGAATATTTTTATTTCATGCCGAAATGCAGGATTGATTGTGAGAAGTGTAAAAATGCAAGTTATAGCAGATCTTGGTGGAACTCCTGGAAAGGATTGCAGAGGCTTTTGTAAGTTTTGCTACTTTAGAAAAGTGAAACCTTTAACAGAAGCTCTCGGATGCCAACATTGTCCGCCTAATAAAGTGGGCTGCCCAAGATGTTTGGAAGGAGTTCAAGAAGCAGGAAAACCATTCCAACAGCCATTTTCTGTAATCAGTGAAGTTCAAATGGCATTGATGATGAATCCTGTAAGAGACGCTAACTTAAAGGTTAACATAAGCGGCGGAGGGGATGTAAGCTGTTATCCTTACCTTGAAGAACTTATATCTAACTTGTCTCAAATGCAATTGCCAATTCACTTAGGCTATACAAGTGGAAAGGGAATTGATGATGGTGATATAGCTACCCAATTCTTGAATCAAGGGGTGGATGAAGTTACTTATACTATTTTTGCAGCAGACCCTAAAATCAGAAAGGAATGGATGCTTGATCCAACTCCTGAAGAGTCTCTAAAAGCTGCCCAGCTTTTTGCTGAAGGTGCCGACTTGCATGCTGCAGCAGTTATCATTCCTGGTGTGAATGATGGTGCAGTGCTTCAAAACACCTGTGAAAAATTGGAAGAGTGGGGTGCAAAGGCATTGATGATGATGCGTTTTGCAAATAGCTATGATCAAGGTTTGATTTTAGGAAATGAACCTGTAGTTGAGGGAATTGTTCCTCATGAGCCACTTCAATTTGAAGAGCTTGTAAAACAAATCAATAGTGAATATAATCTTAGAGTTACTGGAACTCCTTTATCAGATCCAACAATTGGTGCACCATTCATTTTAGCAAAAGATGAGTATGAGGAATTTTTAGGAATCTTGCCTCAAGTTACTGGTGAAGCTACACTCTTAACCTCAAAAATCGCAGCTCCTTTCTTGAAGAAAATCTTTAACAAGATAGCTCCAGACAATGTAAATGTTGTAGCGACCAAAAAGGACATCGCATGCCTTATGACAAAACAAGACCTTGAGGTTTTGGATTTAGATGACATAAAGGATGCAGTCATTCTTCCTGGAAGGGCTTTCATTCATCAGATGGATGCAGAAAGGATTCTAAGCCAAGATGGAAAAAGCCGTTTAGTAGGCTATGGTCCTGATACCTTAAGTGTTGATGGTGAATTAAGCAGTGGCATGAGTGAAGAAGAAGTAATTGAACATGAGCTCGGTTCATTCATTGATCTTATCCAAGCCATTAATTTCTTTGGAATGAAAAGGGCTTTCTAATATTTTTTACTTTTTTTAATTTCTCATATTTTTTTATTTTATATTTTTTTTAAATTTTTTTAAA
>JAZNRM010000275.1:0-3981 GCA_045590695.1 Methanobrevibacter sp. | reverse complement strand
ACTGGTAAATTATTTTTACCATTAAACTATAAGTTAATTTTAAAATTCTTGTATCCATAAAATACATACAATTTTTAAGTACCTATTTATAGTTTTTTAAGTCTATTGGTTAGCCACTTTTTTAAATTTAACCCCGTTACGTTAGATAGAAAATCGGATACCGATAGAACCAATATTCTCGCTTTATGATTTAAAGAATGAGAATAACCTATGGATAAGATTTATAGCAATCCTATAAATCAAATCTATAGGCATAAATGGATTTGATTAATATTAACTAACTTTTCAATTAATGAAGATGAAAGATGCAAATACTTAAATCTTATATATAATACCTATTTTACAATAACAAACAAGTTAATATTTATTGAATCCATTATTGGAGTTTTAAATATGAAAAAAAAGATGATAGTGATTCTATTAATCTTTTCATTATTTTTAACCATATCTTCTGTATCAGCAATGGAATCCATTGATGATGTCAATGCGGATCATTCTGATTTCGAATTAATTAATAATGAAAATTTTAATGGAGATGAAACTGAAAGTATCGAATACTCACTAGGGGATAATTCTGATTCCAATATTAATTCTGATTCAAATTTTGCCAACAGCATAGAGGAAGACAGTTTAATCGATAATGAATATCCTATAGGCGATACTGAAAATATAGATGAAAATCCATTATTAAGCCGTTCAACTTTGATTAATACGACTGAAGATGATGATCAGATTCTATATGCTGAAAACGACTATTTGAAATTAGGCAACCCATTGATGGCGAATAATAGGGGAACTTCCTTATATATAAGCCCTGATGGAACTGGTACAGGAGAATCCGCAGATAATCCTACAAATTGGAATAATGCATATTCCCTTGCTCAAAATGATGATATCATATACTTCCTTGATGGGATCTATGAGATCATAAATTTCAATTTAAATAAAAATTTGAATTTGATTGCAGTGAATGTTGGAAGCGCTGTTATAAATGGTAATGGCAATAGAATTTTCTATACTCAAAGAAATAACATGACCTATAACGGTTTAACATTCATAAATGGAAACTATAGCAGCAATGGAGGAGCATTATACTCTAATCAAGGAAATATGGAAATAATAAATTCTACATTCATAAACAATACTGCAGCCAATGGTGGTGCAGTTTATGTATATTCAGGTAACCTTAGTATTGTAGATTCAAAATTCATTAATAATAGTGCAAATACAAGTGGAGGTGCAATATACTCCTATAGAAATTTGAATATTACTAACTCTGATTTTGAAAACAATTCTGCTAATAGTTTGGGAGGAGCAATATACTCATATAATGGTAATGTAGAAGGATCTAATTTTACAAATAACTCTGGTCGCATGGGTGGAGCTATTTACACTAAAGAAAATCTCAATGTTGATAATTCAAATTTTGATTCTAATAATGCTAGTGATCAAGGTGGAGCAATATTGGCTAATACCGCAAATGTTGATAATTCCAACTTTACCAACAATATAGCAAAAGGTTCTGGAGCTGGCGTAAGGTCTTATGAATCTAGCACCATTACAAATTGTTCATTTACTAACAACACATCCCTCAATGGAGCAGGTGGAGCATTATATTCAAAAAACAATATAGTGAATTCATCTGACTTTAATAATAATGCAGCTAGAACTGGTGGAGGGGCCATATATTCTAATGAGAATGTTTTAGTGGATGAATCATCTTTTGTAAACAATTCTGCTATGGGTGATGGTACCGGTAATGGAGGCGCAGTAGGAACATATAAAAATGGAACTATTGCCAATTCAAATTTCACTGAGAATTCTGCAAGCAGATCTGGAGGAGCTGTATATTCCCAAGGGAGTATCAATATAGATAATTCCAAATTTGAAAACAACAATGCAAGCAGATCTGGAGGAGCTGTATATTCTCAAGATGAAATGAATGTCGACAATTCAGTGTTTGAAAGCAACTCTGCAATAGAAAATGGAGGAGCGCTATATAATCTTAATGGCTTTAACATTACAAACTCTATCCTAAACAACAATAGTGCAGAGTTGGGAGGAGCTCTATACGGTAACGATGGATATTTGGAAAATAATGATTTTACCAATAACCAAGTCAACGGAACCGCAGGTGCAATTTATGCCGAATCATTAGAATCAAGAAACAACAATATAATCAATAATAGTGCATATTACTATGGTGGAGGATTATTTGTTCAGAATTTAGACTCTGAAAACGATTTGATTGCAAATAACTCCGCAGATTATATCGGTGGAGGGGCATATGTTTATGGCAGTTCCACTATAAACAATTCAACATTTGATTCAAATGAAGCGGTTAATGGTGGAGGTTTGTTTAATGCAGAAAATTCAACTATTACAAATTCCACATTTGCTAACAATCAAGCATATGATGGATCTGCAATCATTAGCGGAAATTTAAATTTAAACAATAGTAATTTTGAAAACAATACCTCAAGAGGATATGGAATCGTTTATGCTGTAAATGCAACTATTGAGAATAATAACTTCACAGACAATGCTGCATTAGAAGATAAGCAGATTTACGTATTGAATGAATTGAATGAACAGAATAATTCATTAAGCCCTAATCAAATCGAAGATGTTCAAGGCACACCTGTGAATGTGCAAAACGTTGATGAAGATACTTATTTAGTAGAGTTAGAAAATGGATTGATAGGCTACTGCCTACAAAGGACAATGAACTTCCCTGAAGTTGTATACTTATTAAATAACCTTAGCATCGCTCGCAATCAGTTAACTGGAGAAGATGTTAGTGAATATTTAAAGATATTGATTTATAAATATTACTTTACCAATGCTAATAATTTAACTTATAATCTATGGGAATTTACAGATTCCGACTTCAGAAACAGCAATAGAGAAATAACTAAAGATGTAATTTCCTTATTTGATTCTGGATTCCGTGTTCCTGATTATAATGCAAGCTTAATATTAGAAAACGGCACACAGGTTTTATTTAATTTCTATACAGCAGCAGACGCAACCACTCAAAACCTATTCTTGTTTAACATCACATTTATGGGAAACTTCTCAGATATGGAAATCGAAAAGATAACCTTAAACAAAACCGTTTTAAATGGTGAGCAAGTTCAATTTATAATCAGAGTTAAGAATACTGGAGATACCATATTGCATGGCATAAGTGTCATTGAAGACAAGTATGATGGATTGATTTATGATAGCTTTATTGATAGGGAAAACAAATGGACATACAACAATAAGAGATGGACATACAACAATCAATTAAACATCAATGAGACAATAGAATTCATCGTAGTGTTCAATACAACAAAATCAGGTAATTTCACTAATGTTATTGTTGTCTCTTCAAATGAAACTGATAATAAAACTACCAATAATACCACTTCAGTATATACTCCTAACATGACAATCCAAAAAATTTCCAACAATAAAATAGTTAAAATAGGAGAAACAGTAAGGTTTACAATCATTTTAACAAATACAGGTGACTGTAACTTAACTGGAGTCTACATAAAGGACAATGAATATTCCAATGGATTGGTTTATTTATCCTATATCGATAAAAATAATGAATGGACATTTGATGGAATAGACACTTGGACATATAAGGGAATATTGCAACCTGGAGAATCCATAAGTTTAGATATTCTATTTAGAGCTATTACTGCAGGAGTCAAGAATAATACTGCTATAGCAGGTCATAACATAACCAATGACACAGTTAATAGTACTAATACCACTAAAGTAATTGTACCAAATGAACCTGATAGCAATAAGACTACTAAAAAGATTCCAAAAATAGACAGAAATGTCAGCTTAAAAACAGGAAATCCAATTTTAGTTTTATTGATCTGTTTAATGTCATTGATATTGATTCCTATAAGAAATAGAAAATAAAATTTAATTTAAAATTTATGTGAATATGGTTTGAAAGCTTTCATGAAAAATATG
>JAZNRM010000274.1:0-1863 GCA_045590695.1 Methanobrevibacter sp. | reverse complement strand
ATAAAACAAATGAAAAGGGCATAACGCATGAAAAAATGGTTTAAAAATAAAAAACTAAAAATTAAGATGATAGTGAAATACCAAAATCCTATTGGTAATATCTATCTTCAAACAATATTTCATCCAGTTGATATTTTTCCCATTCCCTTTTGTTTAAGACAATTTCAAGCTCTTTAGGGGTTATAACTGGCTTTTTATACATTTGGGAATCATCAATAGCTATCCTTGGACATGCAGTTACAACAAATCCTTCAAGTTCCATATACGGAAGCAATACATCAGGGTTTACGTGGTCCATGAGAAGTATATAAGCCTCCATTCCCTCATCTTCAAGAAGTTTCTTGATTTCCTTAGCCAATTTCATTCTGTATTGGCCTTCCTTTGAGGAAACAATAATTCCCCATTTAGTGACTTCCCTTGCCTTCACGATTCTTGCAAATCTTATTCTCAATATCCTGTCTGCATAGGCACTCATCTCACGGATGTCTCCGCTATATGGATCAATAGCTAAAACTGGAGCTTTTGTAAATAAATAGATTCCTAAAGGATGGAAATTACCGCTTCCAATGAACAAGTAAACATCTGCTCCCAAGTTCTTTACTGAAGCAAAATTGCAACCTAAAACCTGGCCTTTTCTTGTGCTTCTTGAAGAGCCTATCACAACTTCCTTGCCGTTATCCTCTAAAAAGTCAACTATCTCATCGAGCAAATGCAAGTGCTGTGCAGTAGTTGCAATAGCTATTTTGGAATAATCCTTCAATTGCTCCAATGCCTCTTCAAGGTAATCCTTTATCTTAACATTGGCTTTAGCTTCTATAAACATTGTTGGAATGCTATATCTTAGGGGAAGGGGAGTATGTCCATAATGAACAATGAAATCAACTATCCCATTCATCTTTCTATCCGAAACGTCACATGCTCCAAAGCAAGGGTCTGCAGATACAATTACAGTAGCTTCAGTTTGCTTTTCAATTTCCCTTGCAAGAGCTACAGCCTGCATCTTAAGTCCTTCTGGAAACTGCAATCCTACATTCCTAACATTCAAAGAGTTTATTTTCTTTATAACCCTTTTAAGCTCCATATCGTATAATGCCATTTTATCAACTAAAATCAAAATAATTTAAAAAAATAAAATATTAAAATCCATCAAGTAGACTAATCTAATTAGATCAGCATTAATATAGACTTTAAAAATTTAAAAAAAATAAAAATTAAAAAAAGAAGAGGATATTATAACAATGAATCAGCTACAACTTTTCCATCAACAACATCCAATTTTACAAGAGTCTTGATGTCTTCACCGGTAGCTTCTTCAACAACACCTTTACCTTCGCCTTTTTCTACAACAACAACAGTGTCAACTAAGTTTACACCAATTGCTTTCAATTCATTGATTACAGCAGTAAGAGTTCCTCCTGTACTTACTACATCGTCCACTAAAAGGATATTGTCTCCCTCATTCAAGTCATTGATGTATAATTTGGAAGTTGCGTAACCAGTTGATTTGACGATTTCATGTTCTCCAGGCAATCCATATTGTCTTTTACGAATAACGATAAATGGAATGCCAGTTTCTAAAGATAATGCAGTTGCAATGTGAATACCCATTGCTTCAACACCTACAATCTTATCAATTTTAGACAAATCTAAAATTTCATCTATCACTTTAGCAATTTCCTTTAAAACTGCTGGGTCCATTGCAGGCACCCCATCACTGATACCGTGAACGAAATAATCATACTCTCCTTTCTTAACAACTGGTGCTTTTCTTAATGATTCTACTAATTTTTCAAGCATTTTTTAACCCTCAACTACAATAATATTTATCTTGACATAACATTCAATTCAAATTTTAAATTAATG
>JAZNRM010000273.1:0-3808 GCA_045590695.1 Methanobrevibacter sp. | reverse complement strand
ATCAATATTTCCATATGAAAATAAATTAAAGCTATTATTTTGGAAAAAAGGATAATAAAAATTAAAAAAATAAGTGAAAATAATCATAAAATATCCTTAATGTCAAGCACTGGAGTTCCATTCAACATGTCAACTCCCTTGAACTTGATGACATTTCCATCAATTTCAGTTATCTTAATTGTAGAGACTCCAATAGGATTTGGCCTGTTAGGAGCATGGGTTGAAAACAATCCCTTAATAAGACCGTTTCCCATAAAAGGAACCCTTTGCTTGAATCCTTCTGACTTATGGAAATAGAATAAAACCATATACTCTTCACCGACTTCCATGCTGGACATGCTTTCAAGATACTCTTCATTGATGATCATTTCTGCCTCTACATCACCTGATTCCCTTGTGGATTTTGGCATGTTTCTTACATCTTCATATGGAGACTTGATGTATCCAATCGGCTTGAAAATAATTTCCTCATCCATATAACCCTCTCATAAATCAATAAATCAGTACCCATAATGGGAATCCAATTGCTTTTCAACATCAAGCAATACAGAGTTAACAGCTAATTTCAAGAGTTCATTTCCATAAACTTCATCAACATAAACGCCGTTTTCTTCAATGTCCATTGCACCTTCTTCAATGTTTGGATCATTTTTCCTCGCCTGAGAGAACATGTATAGCCCAACTTCACCATATTGGCTCAAATCGGTCTGGTTCTTGACTTCATCCTCATTGATGATGCCTAAAACCTTTGCCATGGACAATTCGCCAGAACCTCCATGAGGCCCTTCAGATTCAATTATCTTGCTGTTTAATGTAATGAGGAGACCTGTTTGCTCTTCAATGTCATACAATTTAGTAACAATAGGCAAATTGCCTCCATGACCATTTACAATGACTACACTGCTGATTCCCAAATGCTTCTTTGCTGATTTCAATACATTTACAATTTCATCTGCCAAATCGTCTAAGGAAACATGTATACCATGATTTATTTCCTTTAGCTCATGAGCAGGATAAATGACTCCCAAGAACTTAGCTCCACTTTCCAAAGCAGCATGAAATGCAATGTATGAAGCAATCTTGGCATCTGTATCAATAGGAAGTGCAGGACCATGATTTTCAAGATGTGATCCAAGTGCGATTATTCCAATCTTATGAACATTAGGATTCCTAACATTTCCAGCGTTTACTCTTAGTTCCACCATATTATCACTTTAATAAAAATATAAATGAATTTTGATTAAAAATGAATGTTATCTAAACTTCAAGATTCCAGATTGCATCTCCAACGTAATGGAGTGACTTGATAGCTTTTCCTTCTGAATTCTCAACCATTTCAGGACCAGTTATCAATGCGATTCCCATTGCTAAAGGCTTGTTGTGAGTCTCTTCAACGATGATTACAACATCATCTTCCACAATGGATTCATCTGCATCAACAATTCCAGGGCTCATTACATCTGCACCTTTTGTTACGAACCTTACTGCACCCATATCCACTACAACAACCTTGCTGTCCAATTCTATGTTCAATGCTGCCTTAAGTGTAGGGTATGGCTTGCCGTTAATCATAATGATGTAAGGCTCTCCATTGACTAAAATGAAGTCGTAATCCTCTGCTTCCAACAATTCAAGGGTGTCCTTGTTATTGATGAAAGATCCGTAATCTCCAAGCTCTTCCTTAATGGCTTTCACTTTCTTTTTCTTTAGGAAATATCTTTTTTTAATTTTCAAAACCAGCACCTTAAAATTTTATAGTATTTTAATTTCATTAATGAAAAATCTTATGATTATTTATGTACTTTATTTTAATAATATTTTACTAAAATTTAATAAAATAGATTTAAAAAAATGCAATGTTAACATAGTATAGTTTTTATATTTTGGAATACAATATAGTAATATTAAATTAATTTAGAAATAATCTTTAAATAAGTTAAAATGATGATTTAAAAGATTAAAATATTCTATTTTTCAATTTAATCGATAATTTATTAAACAATTTTGTGATTTTTTATGAGTGATAAAAACGAATGGGGCAGTAATCTATCATTTGTACTTGCAATGGTAGGTTCTGCTGTAGGACTTGGAAACATATGGAGATATCCGTATGTATTATACAGCAATGGTGGAGGGGCATTCTATATCCCATATATCGTTGCTATACTGTTGATGGGAGTTCCATTTTTAATCTTGGAATATGGTGTTGGATACAATTTCAAATCATCCTTTCCAAAGGCTATTCGTAAAATACATGCCAATTATGAATTTTTAGGATGGCTGCTGCCGGTTTCAGTATTCATAATCATGATTTACTATTCCTGCATACTTGGATGGGATGGAATCTATGTGATATTGAGTTTCTTCAAAGGATGGGGAGCAGATCCAAACACTTTCTTTGCTGCAACATTGCTCCAATCAAGCGAGTCAGCTACTGGACTCGCAAGCTTCATTCCTGTAATAGCTATTGCAATGCTTATAAGCTGGGCTATCGTATGGTTCATTTCCCATAAAGACCTTGAAGAGGGACTTGGAAGGGTAAGTAAGATATTAGTGCCATTGCTCTTTGTGATTATGATTGTCATAGTGGCCTTCTCATTGACCTTGCCTGGTGCAATGATTGGATTGAATGAACTGTTTTCACCAAATTGGAGCTTGCTCCTTGACTTCAATATTTGGATGGCTGCATTTGGACAGATTATCTTCTCATTGAGTTTAGGAATGAGCATAGCATTCACCTATGCAAGCTATACTGGAGAGGAAGGAGACTTGATTACAAACACATTATCCATTGCATTTGCAAACTGTGCATTTGAAAACTTCTGTGCATTAGGTGTTTTCTCAATCCTTGGATACATGTCACTTCAAAGCGGAACAGCTGTAGCAGACCTTGTAACTCAAGGAACCGGATTGGTATTTGTAGCATATCCAACCGTATTGAATGTATTGGGACAATATGCATACATAATTGGACCATTGTTTTTCATTACCGTTTACCTTGCAGGGCTTACAAGCATTCTATCTACAATCGAGCCATTGTCATTCAGTATTCAAAACAAGTTCACTTGGTCCAGGAAAAAGACCATGACAGTTCTCTGTTTAATCGGAGCAGCATTATCCATGATGTATGCAACCGCTTACGGTGGAACACTTTTAGGATATGTGGATGCTTACATTAACCAAATAGCTATTCTTTTTGGTGTAATACTTGAATGTATTGTATTTGCATGGATATTCAAATGCGAAGACATCATTCCAGTTTTAAATGAACGTAGTAGAACCATTAAATTAGGCAAATGGTGGACAATGATTGTTAAATTCATATTGCCTTTATTCATTACCATCGTATGGATTGGTGGAGTGATAGATGTGATAAAAGATGGTTCCACTGACCAATTGATCGTATTTGGAATTCTTACAGTTATCCTGCTTGGTTTAACTGCAGTATTCACTAAATTAAAAGCTACAAACGAAGACTGGGATGAAACCAAACATAGATTATAATTTATTTTAAATTATTTTCTATCTTTTTCTTTTTTTTAAAAATTATTTGAAAAATTACTCTTTTTATTTTCTTTTTTTATTAAAATAGCTAAAAAATTAATTCTTTAAAATCAGCAAAAATAGTAATTAAATAGAATGAATTAAGAATCTAATCCATAAAAATGGATTAAGATTCAATCATTCCTCAATATCTATATTGCAAGATAAATCCTGCAATACATCCAATAGATATTGAAAAAACGTATATATTCAAAAGTTTAGTATTAAAAAATTCAAAAGAACTTTTTAATCTCTAATAATGAAT
>JAZNRM010000272.1:0-3136 GCA_045590695.1 Methanobrevibacter sp. | reverse complement strand
TAAAAAAATAAAAAATAAAAATTATAAAATAAAAAAAATTAAAGAAGAAGTTTTAAGCATAAAAAACTTCATCTAAAAGGAATTGTGCAAATGCATTACCATACTGACCATATGTGAATTTTGAGAAATGCAAGTTATCTGTAGAAACATAAGGACATGTTTGCTGATTTACAATTTCATAATCCCTTGTATTGAAATTATAACAGCTTAAATACTCGCTTTCATTCCATTTGCTTAACTGATTATCCAATTCCCTTTGATAGTCAGTTAATGTCAACCCTATCTTGTTTGGAGTGGTATCTCTATTAGTAAGCTGCTTATAATTATAAGTTCTGTCAGAGTAATATAAGTCTACAAATACCACTTTAATCGGATCTTTACCCTCAGCTACACGTTTTTGACTTGCTTCTTCAATTTTTCCTAGAATATAATTTAAAGCACCATTGAATGTGGAATTATCTGTACTGTTCTCTTTTCCTAAAACAGTATCGTCAAGATAATCATTTGTTCCTGCAGCCAAAACAACGATGTTATACTCATCTATAGTTGTATTCTCTATTCCTTCACTGTTTGCTTTAGTGTTTAAATATTCACAATTAGCAGGATATCTTCCTTCAGAAATAGGTTCAACAACTTCTCTTGTAATACGATATCTGTAATAATTTGAATTCTCTATATTGATAATGGTACCGTTTTCTTCATAATAACCTAAATCATGATAAGTTGAACCAGGAATTGAAGGATTGTAGTAAACGCATCCAAGCAATTGAGCCACTCTATATGGAATAGAGAAAACATGCTGGGTTGCAGTTGAATCATAAGGTGAACCATGTGTAATACTGTCACCGAAATACAGAATTCTCTGATTAGCAAAAGCTATAGGGTCAAAATTCTTAAGAGAGAATCCCTTATCGAAATCACTGAATACCATCTCTCCATTCTTAGTGGAATAAGCTTGCACAGCATAATATGCATTCTTTTCAATTCCAGAAACAGCCAATGATTGGATAGTGGAAGTCTTTGCAGTTACATTATAAACTACTTCCCATGTGTCAGATTCATCATCCTTTTTAAGAATCAAGTATCCTTCTGCATTTGGAACTTTACCCCATTTTAGAGTGGTTTCATTCAGAGTAACTATACTCGGGGATTCAAGATGGAAATCTCCATCTGGATAATAAAGACCATAACTTGTTTTTGTAACGGCATTAACTAGCTTTTGAGTGCAAGCCCTAACTGTATAAAACAAGCTATTGTAGCTTGGATCAATGAATACTGAGGCAGTCAATAAATTCTCTAAATCTGCTTCAGACTTATAATAGTAATCCACATAGCTTAGACTTGGAGCATCGACTATAGCAATGCATTTGTATTCACCATCACGGCCTATTTTTCTGAAAACACGATATTTGCTTGCACTAGGCTCTTTTGTCCATTGAACAACTGCTTTTAGATTCTGGAAATCTACAGTGACATTTGGCCTGTCAATTAATTTCAAACCTTCATTATCATATGGGCCTAAGATCTTACCTGAAGAATTTGTCAGAATCTCTCTAACGGAGTAAGTGTATAATTTATCTGAGCCTATCTTATCATAGAAAATCATATCCTTTGAATTGGACTTGACATTGGCCAACACATCATAATCACCAGAACCTAATTTCCTTAAAACCTGATAATTGGTGTTATTTTTAGCTTTCCAACGTACCAAAGCATAGTAATCTTCACCTTGAGGATAGAATTGTGTAGCAACTAAGGCCGGAGCTATGCTTGTACTTCCAGTAGATAAAGTCTTATTAACTATAATCTTAGATGATTTGGAAAGCTTATAGTTTTTATTTCCAGAACTGATAACTACTTTATGAGTACCTATAGCCAATTTATTGGTTTTTATCCTTGCAATAGCTGAGGAATTAGTCTTAACTGTATAAGTAACGTATTTGCTTCCAGTATAAACCTTTACCTTAATCTTAAGATTTTTCTTAAGGAAACCGAAATAATCAGTCACTTTAATATTGAAATAGCTATTTGCCTTATACTTTACAGTTTTGGTTGGAGCACTTGCAGTGATTTTTAAAACTCCTTTAGCCACAGATTTCTTAACGATAATCTTAGTGGACTTATAAATCTTGAGATTCTTATTGGTAGAGTTTATAATCACCTTATGAGTGCCTAAAGCCAATTTGCTGGTGCTAATTTTTGCCACACCTTTGGTATTTGTCTTTACAGAATAAGTCTTAACCTTCTTTCCAGTGAAAACATTTACCTTAATTGAGGTATTCTTCACTAAAGCACCAGTGAAATCTGAAACCTTAATATAAAAATAAGAATTTGCCTTACGCTTAACAGTCTTTTTAGGAGCATAGACTGTAGCATTGGATTTGGTGACCTTAATTGATGATGATCCCATATTCTTATTGTTTACATAAATCATTACATTATGAGTTCCTACAGCTGGATGAGGCACTTTTATGGAAGCTATTCCCTTTTCATCAACATAGGCATAATAAGTCTTGTAAGTATCTCCTGTATACACTCTAATACTAACTTTAGCATTGTATAATGGGGAGAAATAATTTGTTCCATTGATGTTGACTATATCATATGGCTTCACTTGATAAATTATATTGCCTACAGTATACTTTACTGTCATGGATTTATATTCCGCATTGCTTGAAACGATTGAAGGAGTATAAACCTCTGAGAATGCTGTATCATTACTAGAGTTAGTGCCATTTCCATCAGCACCATAATCATCTTCCACATTTCCTGAATCATCCCCATCAGAACCTGAATCCTCCTCATTAGGTTCTGATAAAACTGGATCATTTGCAATTAAAGCATCATTTGTTGAAAGATCATCCACATCATTAGAAGTTGAACAATCAGAATAATCAATTTGCGAATAATCACTTTCTATTATATCCTCTTGAACATTAAAATCGTCACTATCACTTGCAGATACGCTTGTTATGGAAAATAACAAAAATACGATTAAAACTGCAAGGAATATTTTTTTAAAACTATAAATTCTTACACCACCTAATTAAAAAATCAAAGAAGATTTTTTAATCATTTATTCTTATGTAACCAAAATATAAATGGATATTACATAAAATAAATTAAAACTATCGAT
>JAZNRM010000271.1:0-2643 GCA_045590695.1 Methanobrevibacter sp. | reverse complement strand
TACTAAAAAGAAGATTGTAGACATGATGCTTTTAAATTTAATTAGGTGATAAATTGAAAGAATTCAAACTTAAATCTCCATATAAGCCACTTGGTGACCAGCCACAAGCCATTGAATCCTTGGTAGATGGTATTAAGAAAGGATATCATGAACAGACACTATTAGGGGTTACCGGTTCTGGAAAGACCTATACAATGGCTAATATCATTGAAAAGGTGCAAAAGCCAACATTAATCATATCTCACAACAAGACTTTGGCTGCACAATTATACGAGGAATTCAAGGTGTTTTTCCCAGATAACGCTGTAGAATACTTTGTCAGCTATTATGATTACTACCAACCTGAAGCTTATGTGCCAAGAACAGACACTTTCATTGATAAAGAGGCTTCAATCAATGAAGAGATAGACATAATGAGGCATTCAGCCACCCAATCACTTTTATCTAGAGATGACGTGATTGTTGTGAGCAGTGTAAGCTGCATCTATGGTATCGGTTCACCTGAAGATTATGGGGAATTCGCATTTTCCATCGCTGTAGGAGATATTTATGACCGCAGCGACATTTTAAGAAAACTTATTTTCATGCAATATGAAAGAAATGACATTGCTTTTGAAAGAGGTCAGTTCAGGGTGAGGGGAGATGTTATTGAAATCAACCCTGTTCATGGAACACCACCAATAAGAATTGAGCTCTTTGGAGATGAAATCGATGCAATAAGCTTGATTGACCCTGTTACAGGAAAAAAGGAAGAGCCACTTCAAAGGTACATGATATTTCCAGCAAAGCACTTCGTAGTAGGTGCAGACAGAATGGATCAGGCTTTAAAGGACATCAATGACGAGCTTGAAAGTAGACTTAGAGAGTTGAATCTCAATGGAAAATATGTTGAAGCTCAAAGATTGGAACAAAGAACCCGTTTTGATATAGAAATGCTTCAGGAAATGGGCTATTGTCCAGGAATTGAAAACTATTCCATGCATTTGTCAGGTAGAAATTGGGGAGATATGCCTTATTCATTGCTTAAATACTTCCCTGATGACTATTTGACAATCATCGACGAATCCCATGTAACAGTTCCTCAGATTAGAGGAATGTACAATGGGGACAGGTCAAGAAAGGAAACACTTGTCCAATATGGATTCAGATTGCCTTCTGCAAAGGAAAACAGGCCACTTAGATTTGATGAATTTGAAGCAATTCAAAATCAGGTTCTTTATGTATCAGCTACTCCTGGACCTTATGAAATGTCAAGAAGCCAAAATGTTGTTGAGCAAATCATTAGGCCAACAGGTCTTGTAGACCCTAAAATCACAATAAGACCCGTTCAGGGCCAAGTTGAGGATTTGCTTAAGGAAGTTAGAAAGAAAGTAGCAAAAGACCAAAGGATCCTTGTTACAACACTTACCAAGAGAATGGCAGAGGACTTGACAGATTACTATGCCAGAATAGGAATCAAGGTAAGGTATCTTCACTCAGAGATTGATACATTGGAGAGAGTGGAGATCATCGACGATTTAAGGCGTGGAGAGTTTGATGTTCTTGTAGGTGTAAACCTGCTTAGAGAAGGGCTTGACCTACCTGAAGTTGGGCTTGTAGCTATTTTGGATGCAGATAAGGAAGGATTCCTAAGGTCTGAAACATCCCTTATCCAAACAATAGGAAGAGCTGCAAGGAATGTTGATGGTGAAGTTCTCATGTATGTTGATGACATGACAGATTCAGTAAGGAATGCTGTTGACATTACAAACAAGAGAAGAAAGCTTCAAATGGCATACAATGAGAAGTATAACATCACTCCTCAGTCAACTTACAGAACTCTTAAGGACAAGAAGATGTCTACCAAGAAGACTCCTTCAAGAGATGACCTTAAGGGCATGCCTAAGGATGAGCTTAAGCTATTGATCAAGGACTTAGAGGCAGAAATGAAAGAAGCTGCTAATGATTTGGATTTCGAAAGAGCAGCTGTTTTAAGAGATCAAATTGTTGCCTTGAAGAGTATTAAAAAGTTCTAAAATAGTCGATAATTTAATAAAAATAGTCTGAAAAAAGAGATTATATAATTTAATCAAAAATTTTAAAAATAAAAAAAGAGTTGTAGGAAATCCTACGACTTATTTTTCTTCTTTTTCTAATGCTTCTATGACAGTGTGTCTGAATACAAGAATAGCATCATCTTCTGGGTTTAATTCCAATGCATTATCCAAGCATTTTAAAGCATCTGCATTCTGATTCAATTGGCTCAAAACCATTCCCTTGTATTTCCAATATACCGGATTTTGAGGGTCTGCATTCACTGCCTTATCAAAGCATGAATCCGCTTCATTGAAACGATTAACAGCAAATAAAGTCATTCCCTTTAAGAACCAGGTTTTCTCATTTTCAAAGTCGATTTCCAATGATCTGTCAAAACATTCAATCGCTTCATCTGTTTGACCTAAAAGACCTAATGTACTTGCTTTCATATTCCAAGCTTCAGGACGTCTTTTATCTGCCTTTAATGCAGCTTGATAAGCATCTAATGCTTCTTCATACTTGTTTTCTTTTCTTAATTGATTTCCTTTTTCCATCAATTCATCGAATTCCATAGAATCACCAGGATAAGAATAATTTATAAAAATATTAAACTAAAATTTATTATTT
>JAZNRM010000270.1:0-3333 GCA_045590695.1 Methanobrevibacter sp. | reverse complement strand
GAAAAAGAAAAAGAAAAAGAAGATGAAGAAGACAAAAAAGGTTTAAAAGAAAAATATGAAGATATTAAACCAATCTTAAAAGAGCTAAAGAAATCCAAAGAGGAATTGAAAAACTTCCTGAAAAATATTCTAAAAGCAATCAATCTAAAGAAACTTGAAGGAAAACTAATAATTGGTCTTAGCGACCATACAACCACTGTAAAAATAGCAAGTTGGATCTGGTCAATAGGCGCTATTGTAAACAGCTCCAAACCAACACTTCTAAGTGTAGAACCTAGATTTAATGAAGTGATAACTGATTTTGAAGGAAAAATAGAACTAAAAATAAATATTTTGCTCTTATTGATTTATAGTTTAGCTTTATTAACTGAAAAGAACATTAGAGAATTAATTAAAGAACTCTATAGACAGAAGAACTCTAAAGAAAGGGAAGAGAATAAGTGATTTAAATGGATGGAAAGGAAATAATGAATAGCTTTGAAAAAGAAACATTTTACGAGTTTAGCGAAGCTGTTCCTGTATTTAATGATAATATACGCTTTATTTTCAAAGTGGACATAATTTCAATCAACATAAATCCATCCAAAACCAAAATAGAAAGATTAAAAAAATTAATGAAGGATAAAAATACAGAAAATTCAATATCCCATCTAGACATTGAACCAATAGCTTACCTGTTGGAAACTAAAAACAATGAGGAATTTGATTATCAAATTGAATCAATTGATGAAAAATATAATCAATTTATTGAAAAGAACAAAAACAAGCTATTAAAAGAATTCATTGAAAGGGAAAAAACTAAAAATTAAAAAATAGATTTAATAGAAATCTTAAGTTGAATATTATTTAGGCAAAGGAATATTCTCTTCACATACACAAACATCCGCTAAAAACGGATGGTTGGACTTGAAAGCCTTGTCAATAGCCAAATCAAGATCTTCTCTGGTTTCCACTTTCATTGAATCGATTCCAAAGCTTTTTGCTAATTTTACAAAATCAGGGTTTGTGAGATCAATTTGATACTTATCCATATCATAAACTGTTTCTTCCCATTGGCGAATGATTCCCAATTGTGAGTTGTCTATAATGAAAATATTCACATTCAAGTCATATTCCCTAATTGTAGCCAATTCCTGAATGACCATCTGAATGTCCCCATCACCGCATATGACAACGACCTGATCATCAGGATGGGCAATAGCCACTCCGATGGAAGCGGGCAAACCATAACCCATCGGTCCGAATCCTCCTGAAAAGAGAAGTTTTCCAAACTTGTCATTTTTGGAAAGCAATGTTGTCCAAGTTGTATGAGTACCTGCATCTGATAGGAAATAGCTGCCTTTGAATGCATTTACAATCTTATTGATTGCATAAGGTGGTCTCAATGGAATGTAATTATCCTCAAGCTCATCAATTCCATCAACAATCAATTCCTCATAATGGGAATAGATTTCATTAATCCAATCATTATACAATATGAATTCCTTATCCTTATAATCATTGGATTGGATTTCACTTAACAATAAATCCAAAAAGTCTGATGCATCCATTGAAAGATCAATATTACCCTTAAGGCAATCATCATCAATATTTACATGAATTATCCTATCCTTTACATCATCATACCCGCAGGATGCAATTGTCCTTTCAGATAACCTTGCACCTAAAACCAAAATGCAATCTGAATTCTCATATGCATAATTGGCAAGTGAAGTTCCCCTTAGACCAACAATGCCAAGGTTCAATTTATCGCTTTCACTTATGATTCCTTTAGAGTGAAAAGTGGTAGCAATAGGCATCCATGTTTTACTTACAAAAGTGCTTAATTTATCGATAGCTTTACCCCAAACTATACCATTTCCTACAACGACTAATGGTTTTCGTGAAAGTTTGAATTTATCAATAGCTAAGTTGATATTGTTATCTACATCACTTGTATTATTTTTTGAAAAAGAGTTAAAAATCTTAGAAAAATCCTCACTAAACACTAATTTTCCACCGTAGTAAATGAAATGATCATCAAAAGAATCTATCAATTCATGGAAATCATCAAAACTGGAAATTTTTTCATCGAATATTTCCAAATCAGCATCGATGCCATCAAAAATATCATGACTAAAAGAGCATATTATTTCTTTCAAGTCAATATCATCCAAATCAATGCCCTCAAGGAGAACATCTCTAGAGAGATTGATATGAACCGGCCCTTTAGGATATTTGTGAAGCGTGACTAAAGCTTCAATTAAATTAAAAATAGCTGACTTTCCAGAAGAAGGATGAAAACTTTTGATGGTTATATTTTCAAAAACCCTGTTGATTGGTGAATTTTGAAATATATCCTCATCCTTTTTGGAATAATCGTTATCTCCTGTAATGACAAGAAGAGGTACAGAATCCTTAAAGGCAGTGGAAACTCCCATAACTAAGTTCATGGCACCGGGACCTGCAGTGGAAATGCATAATCCGTAATTGCCTGATGAGCGAGCATATGCATCTGCTGCATGAGCAGCCCCTTGTTCATGCCTTGTTAAAATATGCTCAATTGAAGAGTCCTTTAATGCCTTATAAAAAGGGAGTATCTGCTCCCCAGGGTGTCCGAATATATGCTTGACACCATCATCTTCAAGCAATTTGATTAATGCTTCTGCAGTATTCATATTATCACTGAATGAAATGAAATTAGAAAAATGAAATGAAAATAAAATAAAGAAATTAAAAAGCTTAATAATAACGAGATGAATTGTTAGAGGAATTATTTGAATACATCTGTTGCAACTCATAATCATCTACAATTATTCTTGCCTCTAAACTATCATAAACTGTATTTAAAATGGTCAAGTCCTTTGATGACATTAAAATAAAGTTACTTGACATCTTATCCTCAACAAATACAGTGTAAGTTCCAAGCTTATTGTTTTTATAATAAGTGAAATTGCCATTTTTTGCTTTCTCAGTACCTAAAACTTCTTTTTTAATATTGTTGAATCTTAGAAGCCCTTGTGATCCTGTAACTGGGGATGCATTGTTAAAGCTTGTAATGTTGAGACCATAATCATAATCAGAATAGTAATGAATGTCCAGATTATCGGTATATTCGGACACTTGATCAGTTACTGGAACTTTAGCAGAGCATGAATTTGTTAAATTGACTTGATGATAAGTGACATCTCTGCCTGGTTCAAATATCAAGTATGAACCTACACATAATAAACAAAATACAGCAATTATTAGAATAGCCATTTTTTTATCCATATAATACACCTTTCTTTAAGATATTATTAATTATGTTTTCATCTTTATATATATTATTATAAAATAATTATAAAATGATTA
>JAZNRM010000269.1:0-12885 GCA_045590695.1 Methanobrevibacter sp. | reverse complement strand
AATATTAAAGTCATTTTAATGCTTTAAAAAGCTTTTTATAGGATTAAATCAAATATAAATTTACAAATATTTATGTGTTTTTATGTTTAATTTAATCAATGACAATAAGGGATTCATATCTTTAATTGATACATTGCTTTCCATTTTCATATTGCTTATGGTCATCATTGCCTTCAATATGATAATTGATATTGATGTCCCAAGTTTATCTGAAGAAAACCGTGATTTTAAGACAAGCCAAGACATTATGGAAATCATGTCATCCCATATCGATGGTAGGGATTATACTTTAATTGAAAGGATATCATATATCTTATCCAGCAATAACAATTCTCTTGCATCAAAAAGAGAAGTAAAATCGTTATTGGATGATTTCTTTTCAGTTTATTTAGATAATGATCGTCATTATGCTTTTGTAGAAAGCAATGAATTGAATGGAGAAGTATTGTCTTCAAATGGGGATTATGATAGTGCAGATAAGGTTAATGTGGCCATTAGAAACTATGGAAATTATTCTTATGAATTATATCTCTTTTGATTGTGCATTTTTTAAATATCCATCAAACCTCATTCTATCTACCCAAGATTTATATATTTGAATTTACATATTATAATAAGTTAAAAGGTTAAGAGAATTAATCTTTTTAAACTTTAAACTATTTTTCATTTGTTTTAGGCCCTGGTGGTGTAGCTTGGATAACACGTGGGACTGCGGATCCCATTCCCCGGGTTCAAATCCCGGCCAGGGCATTTTTTATTAAATAATTACTTTTTCTAATGCAAATTTATTTTTTTTAGAGGAATGGCTATGCTAAATGCAAATACTTATGTAACAAAGGAAGAAGGTATCGGTGGAACAATAAGAAACAGATGGGAAGACTTCTATGTAGAGGAAATCCCTGAAGTGATTCCAGATGGAGAAGGTCCAAACATCTACATATGGATTGAAAAATTGGGAAGAACCACTCTTGACGTTTTGCTTGATATTGCAAGAGACCTTCATATAGACAGAAAAAGAATGGGTTTTGCAGGAATGAAGGACAAGAAAGCCATTACTCGCCAATGGATTTGTATAGCTAATATGGATTCTGAAGAACAGTTCAATCAAGTCAAGGCATTGGAAGGAACCATTCACAACACTGAATTCCTAAAGGTTGTAAGGGGAAGAAAAAAGCTCAGAATGGGTCAGCTTAAGGGAAATAAGTTCAGAATATTGGTTAAGGATATTGATGGAATGGATAGTGAAGATGAGGATTCACGTAAATTAGTTATTGAAGATGCAGCTAAAAGAGCAGATGCTATATTAAAGACCCTTGAGAAAACAGGTGTTCCTAACTATTTCGGTTGGCAAAGATTCGGAAAGCCAAGAACCAATACCCATTTGGTTGGAGAAGCGCTCATTCAAAATGACTTGAAGGAAGCTGTAAGAAGATATATAGGTAATCCTTCTCCAGAAGAAGGTGAAGAAGCTAGAGCAGCTCGTCAAGCATACGATGATGGAGACTGGGAAAAGTCCTTGGAATTGATGCATCCTGGAATGCGTTATGAAAAGATGATGCTTAAGGTTCTTATTAAAGAGAAAAAAAGAGCTATCAGAAAGATTGCTGAAAAGGAAGGAATCGAACCTGAAGAAGTTGACAAATCTCAAGTGGAATTGTCAGACAAGGCTTATAAGAATGCAATTCATGCACTTCCAAAGCCTCTTCAAAGAATGTTTGTTCATGCATATCAATCATTCTTATTCAATGCTGCAGTAAGTGAACGTGTAGCTATGGGAATGGACAAATACATTGAAGGAGATATCGTTATAGACAAGGAAGAGCGTATTGTAAGGGATAAAAGCAATGAAGAGTTTCAGGAAATGGTGTCTTCCTTTGAAATAAACCAGACCTGTCCATTGTACGGTACAAAAGTTCCATTTGCAGGTGGAGAAGTAGGAAAGATGGAAGAGTCTATTTTAGACAGTTATGGATTGACTAAAGCTGATTTTGAAGTTCCTAAAATGCCTCGTTTAGGAAGTCATGGTTTAAGAAGAGCTATGAGATTTCAGGTATGGGATGCAAGTGCTGTGGCAACTGAAGATGGTGTGATGTGTGAGTTTTCCATTGATAAAGGGTCCTATGCAACTGCAGTCTTAAGGGAAGTCATGAAAAAGGATGTTTATTAATTCCCCTTATGATTGAGGCAGAAACTTTTTTTTTATTCATGCTTTCAAAGAGGAATATAATGACCTAATAATTGTAATCAAGCAACAGATAATGATTGCAATAGGGTATCCAAGTAGTGCTATAATGAATCCGACAATGAATATTGCAAATGGAATGTACAATGCATCTCTAACATTCAGTGCACTTTTTAAGTATTCCTCATTTTTCTGATTTATTTCAAGCAAGGATTTTGCCATATAATATAGGATTATATCAACGATAATAAAATCAAGGCCGTATAATGCTTGTGGAATGAACTCATTTGGATGATTTGCAACGAAGATTGTCAAATAAGGAATCAATGAGAATACAAACATCAATAAGATGTTTTGCCAAATGATTTTAGTATTGATCCTATCAACATGATTGTATATTAAATGGTGGTATTGCCAAAGGTTAGCGCATACTAAAAAGCTTATTATGTATGCAAAATAAGATGTTTTCAAGGCCCAAATTGATGCAAGGGATGCAGTTGCAGGTTGTGGTAATTCCAAAACAAGTACAGTTACAATAATTGCAATGATTGCATCATAAAATGCTTCGAGCCTACCGGTTTCCATAAAATTCTCTTCAGCCATAATTATTATTTTTTTATTATAACTATTTATATATTTGTAATCTAGTTATTCTTAGCCTTGAATCAAATTTTATTGAGGCCTATTTTTCACTAAAACCCCAATA
Organism: Methanobrevibacter sp.; assembly: GCA_045590695.1. Lineage (GTDB taxonomy): Archaea > Methanobacteriota > Methanobacteria > Methanobacteriales > Methanobacteriaceae > Methanobrevibacter. The sequence goes on along the minus strand of JAZNRM010000269.1, from coordinate 9,997 downwards.
TAAGCCAGTGCAGCTGACACCATTATGGCAAGCAATGTCGGACCCAATGGAATTGAATCAAGTCCTACAGTCAGTTGATACACGATAAACCCTGCAAACCATGCAAACATGTTCCAGTACCAAATCTTTGTATTTCCAGTATTTTCTTTTGAAATGAAGAATGAAACCAAAAGCACTGCAGCCATTGGAGCAAATACTGATGCAATAAGATATAGGAATCCAATGTAGTGATCCATGATTCCTGAAATGGCAAGTATACAGCTTAAGATGCTGACTACAACTCCAGCAATTCTTGGATTGATTCTATTAACGATAGCCTTTGAGGATTCTCCTGCGGAATTTGCCGCTACAAAGTTGGATGTTACAGTTGAAAGCACTAGAATAATCACTCCTTGGGCTCCAAGACCTGCCATAAGAATTGATTGTGCAATGCTTGTTGTTCCAATTCCAACGATTTGCATACCTAAAATATACATCCATAGGCTTGCGATAGTGTATGCAACTGCAGAAATCATTGTTCCATGCACTGGTTTTTCAACATCCTTAGTATAGTCTGAAATTACAGGAAGCCATGAGATTGGCATAGCTATTGATATTTCAAAAATGTTCCAAAAGCTTAGCGGTGCGGAATTTGTGCTTGCAAAGGATGCAATAGGCACTACATTTGAAATGTTTCCTCCCAATAGCTTAAAGGATAGGATTGCCAATAATACTGTAAGCACTACCATCATGACAGTGGTTACTTTTGATAAGCGGTAAAGTCCAACATAAACCCATATTGCAATGATTGCAGAGAGAATTATGCATGTTAGAGTGAAGGATATCGGTAAATTCAAACCCATCATTGCTGCTGCACCTTGGGCATTCAGCACAGCTACCCACGCTATAAGCTGCATAACATTCAATGAGGAAAAGAATTTGGAACCATAATCTCCAAAAGTGGATTTAATGGTCTCCATAGCATTCACTCGTAGGCGTGCACCGACCAATCCTGTGAAAAATAGCAATATTCCACCTATAATGTGTCCAAGTATCAATGGAAGCCAAATGGAATCAATTGGAGATGATGAGGCGAGCTGTATTCCTGCTTCTATTTCTGAAACAGAGACTGCAACTCCAAACCAAATTACCCCATTTGAAAAAAGGCCAGTACGATTTTCCATATTTACACACTTTTAAAATTAGATGGTTTTCAATAAATCATATAACTCTGGAATTGCCTGTTCGAATTTAACTCCATAGGTATGGGTTTCATCACCAATTGTTTTTTCAATTGCCTTTTTAGTGAATTCTCCAGCTATTTTAGCTGCAGCTGAAGAGGATTTTCCTAACATTGTTGATCCAACAAATGATGAAGCAAAGACATCACCGGTTCCGTGAGATACATAGTCTACCTTATCATTGTAGACAATATCAATTGTGTCTTCAACTTTATCTAAAATAATCATTCCCATTTCATGATTGTCATTTTCATATCCTTTTAGGATAACATATCTTTTAGTGAATTGGGAAAGCTCTTTAGCCATTTCTAACATTTCCTCTTTTGAAAATGTTTCCTTCCAAGGCTTATGAAGTATATAACAAGCTTCAGTTGTGTTAGGGAGGATATAGTCTCCTAATTTACAAAGTTCTCCCATAGCATCTGCGAATTCCTGGTCAAATCCATTGTAGAATTCACCATGGTCTGCCATAGCAGGGTCAACAAATACAAGGCCTCCCTCTTTTAATCTGGAGTCTATTATGTCTTTTATGTAACCTAATTGTTCTTGTGATGCAATGAAACCAGTATAGATTGCATCAAAACTTATTCCTTCCTTTTCCCAATGTTTTCTAATTTCAGGAAGGTCTTCAGTCAAGTCTCTAACTGTGAAATCTGTAAAACCAGATGTGTGTGTAGATAATACTGCAGAAGGAAGGATTGCAGTTTCAATTCCAAAAGCAGAAACTACAGGGAGTGCAACAGTTATTGAGCATTGTCCATAGCATGAAATATCTTGAATAGTTAAAATTTTTGTTGTTTTGTTCATTCTTTCAAACCTATTAGTATTTTTAATAATTACAGTTAATTAGTATTTTATTTTTAATATATAATAATTTTCTTAATTAACTTAATTGGCTATCAATCATTATCAAATCATATTTTATAACAATTGTTATATACATTAAAATATATAAATATTTGTTGTAGGGTACAAAAAGATACAATATCTGAATTTTAAAAATTTTTATAATAGAATTAATATATTAATTATGATAATGATAATTTTTAAATAATTTATTTATTTTCACATGTGATTTTATGATAGAATGCAGAAATATTTCTAAAGGAAAAGCAGAAGGGGAATTAATTGTATCAAGTGAAGCAATTAGTTTTTTAGGTGGAGTAGACCCTGAAACCGGTGTAGTAATTGACCCAAATCATGAACTCAAAGGAGAGTCCATAAAGGGTAAGGTCCTTTTCATTCCAGGAGGTAAAGGTTCCACTGTAGGATCTTATGTCATATTCCAGATGATGAAAAACAACACTGCTCCTAAAGCGATTATTTGCCTTAAGGCAGAACCTATTATAGCTACTGGTGCTATCATGTCTGATATTCCAATGGTTGATTCTCCATCAAGTGTTGAGGAATTGGTAAATGGACAAATGGTTGAAGTAGATAGTGATAATGGTAAAATAACTTTATTATAATCAATATAATTTTTTATTCAATTTAATTATTATACAATATAATCAATAAATATTAATGGGTGATTTTATGTCATCAATATATATTAAAAATGTAAACATTATAAATCCTTTTAGTGAGGAACCCCTTAAGGAAAGGCACGTTTTAATTGAAAATGGCAGAATAAAGTCCTTGCATACAGAAGAGTCTTCATTATACAAAGACCATATTGTTATAGATGGTGAGGATGACTATCTTTTGCCTGGATTTATAGACTCACATGCCCATATTATGGCTAATGGATTTCATAAAGAGGATATCATGAAAGACCCTCTTTCATATTACTTTTACAATGCTGTAGATAATATGAAAGCAACCATTGATGCAGGGGTCACTACAGTTCGTGATACTGGACTTGCCGACATTGGAGTTAAGATGGCTCAAGAGAGGAAGATATTTCCAGCACCAAGATTGAACATTTCCATCAAGCCTTTAGCTATTACTGGCGGGCATTTTGACCATTACTTGAATTCTGGCTTTGATATGGAAATCGCATATCCTGGTTTCCCAGTTGGAACTTGTGATGGAGTGGAAGGTGTTTTAAGGAAAACCCGTGAAGTCATTAGAGCTCGTGCAGATTTCATTAAAATCATGGCAAGTGGAGGAATTCTATCCCCATATACCTCACCAGATATTGCACAATTCAACAAAAAAGAATTGAAAACAATAGTAGATGAAGCAGAAAATCATAATTTAAAGGTAGTTGCTCATTGCCATAGTCTTGAAGGAATTGAAAGATGTGCAAAGGCCGGCATAAAGTCAATAGAGCATGGTACATTCATTGATAAGAAAACTTCCCAGTTGCTTGCTAAAAAAAGGATATATCTCACCCCTACTTTAATTGTTCATCATACCCTTATTGAAGAGGGATTCCCAGTTTGGGATAGTTTTGCTGATAGTAAGATCAAAAAGCTTAAGGAAGTCGTAAAGATCCAAAAGGAAAACATAGAAACTGCTTACCAGGAAGGAGTTAATTTCCTAATGGGTTCAGATTGTGGTGTAATAGATCATGGTCGAAACCTTGGAGAATTGAAGCAACTTGTAGATGTTGGATTGAGCCCTATTGAAGCTATCCGAGCAGGAACCATTGAAGGGGCAAAATTCTTCAATCAGGAAAATGAATTAGGTTCCATTGAAGCAGGAAAAATAGCTGATATGATCATTGTTAAAGACAATCCAATTGATAAGATAGAGTCTTTAGCAAATAATGATAACATTTTAACTGTAATTCAAGATGGAAAAATATTGAAGCATAAGCCTATTTTTTAAGTTGTTTAAAAAGAGAGTTTATTAAATAGGGAATTCAGTCAAAATCAGAAAAATAGCTTTTTTTTAAAAAAATAAGAGATAATAAAAATATTATCTCTTGAATATCCCTTTTATTTTGTCTAAGATACCGGTAGTAGTGAGAACACCTACACCTATGGTGTAAATATCTTTAGCTCTTGCCTTATCCACTCCCAGTTTCTCAGCAATCAAGTTAACTATCACGTCTTCAGCTCCTCCGCCAGCAGAGAAGTTGTTTGCGAAAATATCGCTAACGATATTTCCTTGGTCTTCAGTCAAGTTAGCTTGTTTCATAAGTTCTTGAATAAGATCTGCATTAGTCATAATAAAATATATGTTATTTTTAATATTTAATCCTATACTATTCATATTTGTGAACTATTTTTCAATAAAACTATACATTTGTCCAAGTAAACCTAATATTTTTCGATAAGATTTTTAGGTATACCAAAACTTTATATACTATCAATATAAATTAATATTATAAATATTTTTATTATATAAAAACAAAATTATTTACAACAATTAAAAAATTTATTAGGTGAAAATTATGGCAATTGATAAAAAAGAAGTAAAAGTTGTAGGAATGCACTGTCCTTCATGTGCAAAAGCAGTAGAGCTTTGTATGATGGATTTGGATGGTGTAGAATCTGCTGTTGTAGATTTAGACGCTAATAAAGTGGAAGTTGAATACGACAGTGAAAAAGTTTCTGATGTGGACTTAGCAGGAGCTGTTAAGGAAGCAGGATTTGAAGTGGAATAATTAAAATGGTTTTTTAAATTATTTTTTTATTTTACATTTTCATTGATTATTTTTTCACTTATTTTAGAATTTATTATAATTATATTTATTTCATGAACTATTTTTTTTAATGATTATTGGGAGGAATTATAATGGCTCAAAAAGAATTGAATATTCCAGTAGATGGCATGCACTGCTCATCCTGCTCATTGCTTGTTGAAAAATCATTTGGAAAGCTTGATGAAGTGGAATCCATCAATGTAGATTTAAACACCAATAAAGCCCATATGGTTCTGAACAAGGATCTTTCTCCTGATATAATCGACAAAACTGTTGAATCAGTTGGATTTACAGTGCCAAAAGAGGAAGTTGTCATTCAAATCGATGGAATGCATTGTGCTTCCTGTGTAAACAATGTAGAGAAATTCCTTCCACGTGTAGATGGTGTTGTAGAGGCAAATGCCAATCTATCCAATCAAAAAGTCACCATAAAGTACTATCGAGATATGTTGAATCTTAAGGAGATTCAAAAGACCATTGAAATGTTAGGATTTGAATACATTGGACTTGATGGTGAACTTGATGTAATGGATGAAGAGGAAAGATACCAAAAGGATCTAAGAGGCAAGTTATATAGAATCATCGTAGGTCTTGTTTTTGCAGCAATTTTAATGGCAATCATGCAATTCCATATAATGGTCCATCCATTGACTATGGGTCAGCTTTCATTGATTATAGCCATTTTCCCATTCTGTTATGTAAGCTATCCGATCTTAAAGGCAGGATGGAACTCTTTCAAGCATAAAAACTTGGATATGGATGTAATGTATTCCATGGGTATTCTTGTAGCATTCGTATCAAGCGTATTAGGTACATTTGGCATAGTTCTTGACTCAAGCTTCATGTTTTATGAATCTGCTGTTATGCTTCCTTCCTTCTTGACTATTGGAAGATACTTGGAAGCAAGGGCTAAAAGAAAAACATCCTCATCAATCAAGGAGCTTATTGGATTGCAGCCAAAAACTGCAACACTTGTCACAACCGATGAATCAGGAAATTCCATTGAGAAGGAAATAGATATTGAAGACATTGAAATAGGAAATATCCTGCTTGTAAAGCCTGGTGAAAAGATTCCAGCAGACTCCATTGTAGTTGATGGTGAAAGCTATGTTGATGAGGCTATGATTACTGGAGAACCAGTTCCTAAACTTAAAAAGGCAGGAATCAATGTATTCTCAGGAACAATCAATCAGGATGGTGCCTTAAAGGTTGAAGCCCAAAAGATTGGTTCAGAAACAGTGCTCTCACAAATCATTCAGCTTGTGGAAAAAGCACAAGGATCCAAACCTCCAGTTCAAAGGCTTGCAAATAGAATCGTCAGCTGGTTTATACCTGTAATCCTTACAATAGCTATTATCGTATTCCTATTATGGTACTTTGTAGCAGATTCTGGATTATTGTTTGCTCTCACTTGCCTCATTTCTATTCTGGTTGTTGCATGTCCATGTGCACTTGGTCTTGCTACTCCAACAGCAGTGACTGTAGGGGTTGGAAGGGCAGCAGAATATGGAATTCTCATCAAAAATGGTGAAACCTTGGAAAGCTCTAAAGATGTTGATGTATGTGTTTTCGATAAAACAGGTACAATTACAGAGGGCAAACCAGATGTAGCAGATATCATAGCATTTGATGGTGATGAATCAAAATTCCTTCAAATACTCTCAAGTGTTGAGAACAATTCCAATCACCCTATTGCCAAATCCATATTAAGCAGATTTAAAGCCAATAACATTCAATTGGCAAATGAAGGAAAAGAAGATCTTTCATTACTTGAAGTGGATGATTTTGAAAACATTACAGGTAAAGGATTAAAGGCTAAAGTAAATATTGACGGTGAGATGAAAAACGTTCTTGCTGGAAACCTTAAGCTTATGGAATCAGAAGGAGTAAGTTTAAGTGATGATATCTTATCTGATTTCGACAATTTCGTATCTGAAGCAAAAACAACTATTGTGATGGCTGTTGAAGGCGAGATTAAAGGAATAATTACTTTAATGGACAAGATAAAGGAAAATTCAAAATCAGCTATTGATGAATTGCATAAAATGGGCATTGAAACCTATATGCTTACAGGAGACAATGAAAAGACTGCAAGTACCGTTTCAAATGCAGTTGGAATAGATAATGTAATGGCGAATGTGCTTCCAAATGACAAGCTCGATAAAGTTCAGGAACTTCAAAATGAAGGAAAAAGAGTCTTATTCGTTGGTGATGGAATCAACGATGCTCCTGCACTTTCACAGGCGGATGTCGGTGTAGCTATGGGAAATGGTACAGACATTGCTATGGAAAGCGGTGATATTGTCATTATGGAAGGAGATCTTGAAAATGTGGTGGCTTCAATACAGTTCTCTAAAAAGGTAATGACAAGAATCAAGGAGAACCTTTTCTGGGCATTTGCATACAATATGATTCTTGTTCCTGTAGCGGCAGGTATACTTTATCCTATTTGGGGCATAGTTTTCCGTCCAGAATGGGCAGGTTTAGCTATGGCATTAAGTTCTGTTACAGTAATCAGTTTATCCTTATTGCTTAAACGCTATGTGCCACCAATTAAAAAACAAGTAGCTTAATGAGTCCATTGTTTGATTAAATGAGTTTTTAATTAAATGAATGGATTTTTATTTTCTTTTTTCTAATCCTCTTTTTTTATTCAATCCCATTTTTTTATTTAGTCCTCTTTTTTTAAATCATCAGAACTTTCAGCATTATTGTTAATGTTATTGTTTTTAATTAACTCTTCCAATTCTTCAAATTTCTTATTGAAGTGTCTTGAGACAAGTGCTGTAGCTAATGTTGCGGTACCAACACCTGATAGGATATATCCTCCCCAAACAAGGAATAAGCTATTCAATTTACCAATTGGGCTGTCCCCTAATACAGCATAACCATTACTTGTGAATGCATTTGAAACCATTACCAATGAGTCCAATAAATTTTTTCCTTCAGCAAATGAGGTAAAAATGAAACTTACAAATACAAGTCCAAATAACAACAAGATACTTATTCCCAATCCATTTGATTCAGTATAATGAATGAATTTGCCATAATACACTTTTATCACATAAGCTAATCCTATAAAATGGATAGCTAATAATATCATCAATAATATTGCAGGGTCATCAAGGGTAGAGTGTAGCAATGAAGAAAGAGGGATTAAAAATACCATGATTATTTTTTCTGTTGTGGTATCTTTTTTAATTGCCAAACAGGCTATCAATGATACAATGGTGTCATAAAAAATGAAATGTCTGTAAAAGTCATCTGATGCCCAAAATACTAGGGAATAAAGGATATCTACAAAACAAAGTGTTATGATCATAAGATAAAAGACTTGCTTTAAAGTTTGAGTCTCTTCCTTAGGCAAATATTCGGTTGCATTCAATAACCTGTTATGCCTATTTTTCTTGAGATATTTGATTATGTATGAACTTATAAAATAAAGTCCAAAGAAGAATACTACTGCTAAAATAATGAATATTATTTGTTCTGTTATGTACATGAGACTTGCTTGACTAACCATTAATTTTCCCCACTTAACTTTCCATACTAATAATTGATTTTATGAGTAATTAAATTATGTATTATCTTAAGTTAATTATCCTTCTGAACTTTGGGGTAATCAATTCATGTTTTATCATAAGTTAATTATTCTTCTGAACTTTCTTTTAGCTAATTTTAAGCTTTGTTCAAATGTCCTGAATCCTAATTGTATTGTAAGTAAAATAGGGATGATCTCTAATCTTCCTATCCACATCAAGAATATCAGCATTATTTTAGGGAATGTGGCTAAGCTTCCATTGATCATGCCTGTACTCAATCCAACGTTACCTATTGTAGAGGTCACATCAAACAAGGAATTGATTGGGTCATTTGTATAGAAAGTCATTATTATCCATGATACAATCAAAAACATCAGATAGACTATTATGTATGAAGATGCTTCCTTGATTTCCCTTTCATTAAATGTCCTGTTGGCTATCTTGGTGCTAACAACTCTTTTAGGAGCAATCACGTTTGTAACGGTAAGATTTATTCCTCTTAAGAAGGTGATTACACGGATTATCTTTACAGCACCTACAGTTGATCCTGAGGAACCGCCCATAACCATCAATATCATTATAATGATCAATGATGCAGGAGCCCAAGATGCCATTTCACTGGAACTTGCAATGTTTGCTCCTGTTGTTGTCACTGCAGAAACTATATGGAAAATTACGTTCATTGGAGCCATGTGGGTAATTGCAGCAATCAATATTCCACTGATTATTATGCTTAGGATAATCGCTTGGAATTGTATATCTTTTATTATGGATTTTCCTTTTGTCTTGACTATATTATAATGGACTGCAAAGCTTGTAGCTCCCAATAGCATTAAAACCATTGTGATTAAATAGACAATGTTGTTGTTATAGAACCCTACATTCGCATTCTTTATTGACATTCCTCCAGTGGAAATTGTGGTAAATGTAAGATTTACAGAGTCAAAAAGAGGGAGTCCTGCCAAAATGTATAGGGCGATACCAAACAATGTGTAAATAAGGTATATCTCTATTGTTTTTTTAAGGGTGTTCTTTATGTTTGGCCTAATCCTATCGTCTCTAGCCTCTGATTTATATAGCTTAAACGCGGATGTCCCAGGTTTAATAAGGAGGCTAATGAAAATAATTACTACTCCCAATCCTCCAATCCATTGTTCCAGGCTTCTTAAAAATAGTATTGATCTTGGCAAGATTTCCACATCATTGAACATGGTCAATCCACTTCCAGTCCATGCGGAAATGTTTTCAAAAAAAGCGTCTATAAATGAAATGTCCAGCATCAGCATCATTATGATAGCGCCTACAAATCCTGCCCATAGCCAAGCAACACTTGATATGAACATTCCATGCTTGAATTTAAGCTTATCATACTCTTTAAACTTTTCAGCAAATAGAAAACCTAATCCTATTGATATTGCTGGTGGAATCAATCCAATAAGGTATGAATCTTCAAGGTAGTAAAGGTCTACGAATATAGGCACCATCAATATTGCACCTATTCCCACCATAATATATCCAAGATAATGCAAGATGATTCTTATATCTTGTCGTGATAAGTAATTTATCCTCATAATTCCACCTTATTAGTTAATGGATTGGACTGGATTTTTAATGAATTCATTCTTTTTTGCTTCTTTAGT
>JAZNRM010000268.1:0-4461 GCA_045590695.1 Methanobrevibacter sp. | reverse complement strand
GTTAATTTTATTAACTTTTTATAGTTTATTTTCTATTTTTATTAATTTTTAATTCTATTTTTCCTATTTTATTCCTTATTTTTCCTTATTTTAACCGAAAGATTATATATAATAAAAAATATATATTTTTATGTTATGTATTAAGACTATTTATTCTAAAATATTCTAAAACTATTATTTTTATTGCTTTTTGGGTTTTAAAATATTTTAAAATAAATTGATGATTTTATACTAATTAATTTAATTTACTATGGAGATTTAACTATGATTGTAAAAGATTGGTGTTCTTACTGCGGTTGTTGCGCAGGTGTATGTGTAAGAAACTGCATAGAAGTAAAGGAAACTGCTTTAGTTTTTGATGATAACTGTAATAACTGTGGAATTTGTGTAGATGCTTGTCCTTTAGCGGCACTCGAAATGGAAGAGGAATAAGCGAGGATTGATTATTATGATTAAAACTGATGTATTAGTTATTGGTGCTGGACCTGCTGGTTCCACTGCAGCAAGATTTGCTGCAAAAGGAGGAGCTAAAGTAATTCTTATTGATAAAAAATCCGAAATCGGTGCTCCTAAAAGATGTGCAGAAGGTGTTTCCAAAAAGACCTTTGATATTTTAGAGCTTGAAGCGGACCCTCATTGGATTACTCAGGAAATTGAAGGTGTAAGATTGATTGCACCTGATGGAACTGATGTATGGATTACCAATGATGTAGTTGAACTTCCAGAAGCAGGTTACATCTTAGAAAGAAAAGTCTTTGACAAACACTTGGCTATGGAAGCAGGAAGAGAAGGTGTGGAAATCAGAATCAAAACCCAAGCAAAAGGTCTTAAAAAAGAGGAAGATGGATCCTACACTGTAACTGTTGAAACCATGGGTGATGTTTACGACATCAATGCTAAGATACTCATTGGTGCTGACGGTCCTGAATCCCACGTAGCTAAATGGGCAGGTCTTAAGGCAATCACCAAACCTAAACATATGGAATCTGGTATCCAATTCGAAATGTGTAATGCCAAAATGGAAAGAAACAATGTGCTTGAGTTCTACTTCGGTAGCGTAGCACCTGGAGGTTACTTCTGGTTATTCCCTAAAGGTGACGATATCGTAAATGCAGGACTTGCTATCATTCCTGAAATGGCTGAAAAATCCGCTTACGAATACTTAGTTGATGCTGTAAACAACTGTTACGCACTTAAGGATGCTCAACCTGTAGAATTGAATGTAGGTGGAGATCCTGTTGGTGGACTTGTAAAGGAAATGTACAATGACAACATCATGCTTTGTGGAGATGCTGCAAGTCAAGTTAACCCATTAACCGGTGGAGGAATCACCAGCGGTATTACTGGTGGTAAATTAGCAGGACAAACCGCTGCTGAAGCTATTGCAGCAGGAGACTGCTCCAAAGAATTCCTTAAAAAGTATGCTGAATTAGTTGATGAAGCTATGGGTCACGATATGGACAAATACACCAAAGCTTGTGACTACTTATGGTCTTTAAATGATGATGACTTAAACAGCATTGCAAAAGCTTTCCAAGACATTGAATTTGAAACTCTCGGAACCACTGAACTTGTAAAAGCATTAATTAAAGTGCAACCAAGTGCAGCTTTAAAATTACGTAAATTATTCTTATAGGCCAGCTTTCCAGGCCTTCGGCCTGAAAACCTGGACTAAAATTCTTTCCAATTTTTGGGAAGAATTTGACTATTTTTCTTTTTTTAATTTTTTTAATAATTTTTATAATCTTATATCACTCTTTTTCTAATAATTTTCCTTTATTTTCATTAAAATAATGTAAAAAGTTATATATTCATTAAAATAAAGTAAATATTAACATATATTTTAAACATAGATTAAAAATCAAATATTTTTAAAATTTAATAAAGGAAAGTATTTTATTAAATCAATAATTAGCTATTTGTGATAATATGATATTAATTACTGGTGGAGCAGGATATATAGGCTCCCATGTCAATAAATTGCTTAATAATTCAGGTTATGAAACAATAGTTCTGGATAACCTATCCAAAGGCCATAAGTCTGCAGTTAAATGGGGAGAGTTTGTAAATGCAGATTTAAGCGACAGTGAGAAAGTGAGGGAAATCTTTCAAGACAATGATATTGAGGCAGTAATGCACTTTGCGGCATTTTCATCTGTAGCAGAGTCTGTTGAGGAACCTGAAAAATACTTTAAAAACAATTATGAAAACACCTTGAATTTACTTAGAATCATGAAGGAATTCAGAGTGAGAAAATTTATCTTCTCATCCACAGCTGCATTGTATGGAATTCCAAAATCCATTCCAATCAGTGAAGAGAGTGAATTGAGGCCAATCAACCCTTATGGGGAATCAAAATTAATGGTTGAAAACCTCTTGAAGGATGAGTCTGATTTTGGCGGCTTGAAATATGTTTCACTAAGGTATTTCAATGCAGCAGGTGCAGACTTGGATTGTGAAATTGGTGAAGACCATGACCCAGAATCCCATCTAATTCCTTTGGTATTGGATGCAGCTCTTGGAAGAAGAGGCAGCATTTCCATTTTTGGTGATGATTACAGTACTCCTGACGGCACTTGCATCAGGGATTATATTCATGTAAATGACTTGGCTGATGCCCATTTGAAAGCATTGCAGTATTTGGAGGAACCTTTCAATGACAGCAATATTTTCAATTTGGGAAATGGAAACGGATTTTCTGTTAAGGAAGTTGTTGACACTTGCAAAAAGGTCACTGGAATTGACTTTGATGTAAAGATTGAAGGAAGACGTCCAGGTGATCCTGATATCCTAATAGCTGATTCCAAAAAGGCAGAAGAGATATTGGGGTGGAAACCTCAAATTACAGAATTGGAAGACATTGTGGAATCTGCTTGGAATTGGCATAAGAAGATTCATGTTTAAGAATTTTTAAGTTGGAAAAAATAGTTAGATTAAGTGATTTCTTAGAGTGGAGTGTTAAAATGGATAATTTTGAAGAAAACGATTATGGATTTAACGATTTTGAAGATACTTACTCAAATGAATTAAATGCAGGGGAATTGGTTGATGTTAGGATAATCTTAACAAATTTGGATTATTTGGAATTCCTTTCCAAGGCTGTAAGCAATTTTGACTTATCTAATTTTAATGTGAACATCTCTTCCATAATTCCAACTAAAGACATTGAAATAGCTAAAAATACTGTAATTGGTGCAGATTTGGTTTTAATTGCTGCCGAAAACAATGCAGAAAATCATAAATTATATCAAAACTTCAAGAAATCCTTGAAGAATGAGTTTAATTACATTGAATACTTAAAGCTTCCTTCACTTGATGAATTGAATGGCTATGAATATGATGATTATGATGATAATCTCATGGAGGATGAAATAGCAAATTCCATTATTCGTGGAGGATTATACAGCATTTCAAATCTATCTTCAATCAACAATTCCAAAAGAAAATATCATGATCTTAAAAAGGATTTCGAAGATGAATCATTGAAATACGATAAGATAACCAAAGAAAACGAACTTTTAGTCAAGGAATCCAAAGTTATTAGGGAGAAAAATGAAAAGCTTTCAGAAGAAGTAAAAATACTCCAAAGACAATTGGATCAAATCAAGTCAGATTTTTCAGATTTGAAATCAAGATTTGAAGGAATTCATAGCAAAAACTCATTGGAAGTCTATTCATTAAATGAATTGTGGTATGACTTGTTTGGAGAATACTTGTCTCAGGATGTTTATAAGTTCATTCTAATCAGTACAGACAATTTCCGCCCTAAAAATCTCATGATAGGTCAAGGAGCAATTTGTGCAGAGTCTAAGGAAGATGCATTGGATTGGTTGAAGATCATTAAGACTGCATTTATCCTATCTGATACAAATAAGCAGGATTTGGATTACAATAATTTCAAAAGCAATTTCAAGTTCGATGACATTGATGAGTTCTCTTCAAGCTCTTCATTATCCACATCAGGATTTGAGACAATAGAGGAGAAGGACATTTTCAACACTCCAAAGGATGACGGTTTTATCTATAATGAAAGATTTGAAGGAAATGATGATTCTGATGATTCAATCATAGATGATGATTTGTTTACCAACGCTTTCATTGATGAGTCCAAAAAGGAAGACATAAATGTTTTCAATCTCAAGTCTTTAAAGTCAATTGAGGATGAAGAGGATGACTCAAGTGAAAATCCAAGTTATAGCAACAGAGAAGAAGATTATGATTATGATGATGAAGAGAATGTAGATGATGAGGAAGAAATCTACAATGCTTTTTCAAACCTTTGGGGTTAAATAATCGATTATTTTAGTTTTCTTTTTTCACCATTTTTTATTATTTTTTTATCTTATTTTTTTAAAGAATTTCAATATATTTCCATATCTATTTTTTAATAATTTTTTAATAATAATTTATTACGTTTTTACTAAATTTTTTTCAAAAAGATTTATTATAAATATTAGAAAA
>JAZNRM010000267.1:0-2844 GCA_045590695.1 Methanobrevibacter sp. | reverse complement strand
AATCTCTTAATTAACTAATTTTGATTTGAATTTCCAATTACTTGACAACTCTTAAAGTCTTAGTAACTTTTTTAGCAGTGTAATACTTGGTTTGATAATGAGTGAGAACAATCTTATGTTTTCCCACTTTTTGCTTAATCTTCAAGCTTGCGATTCCTTTCTTATTGGTTTTTATAGTGTAAGTCTTGTACTTTTTACCAGTGTAGACTCTCACTTTAACCTTTACACCAGAAAGGACTTTTTTGCTTTTAGTGCTTGTTACCTTAACTTTAAAGTATTTGCCTTTTTTAACTTTTAAAGCTGTAGGAGCAATCTTAATAGGAGATTTGCTAACTTTAATCTGACTTGTTACAGCTTTTGCAGTGTACCCTTTGTCATAATCGCTGACAACAACCTTATAAGTTCCAGGTTTCAAAGTTGCTTTAAATTGAACAAAACCTTTTGCATCGCTGACACCGGTATAATTATAGTACTTGTTTTTGGAAATGTAAAGCTTAATGTTCATTTTACCGGAGTGGATTGGTTTATTGGTCTTAGTGTTGATCAATTTAATCTTGAAAACCCTGCCAGATTTATAGTAGGTAGATACTTTTGGAGCTGAAAATTTAGCTGGAGCGGTTTTTACAGTCAAGTATCTTGTAATTTGACCAGACTTATAGTTGTTATCAATGGATTGATAAACGATCTTATGCTTTCCAACAGATAATGGAGTGCTTACGTAAACGTTTCCGTTCTTATTGGTTTTACCAATGAAGTCAGTGTATTTGGAACCTGTGTAAATCCTTACCCAAACATAAGCATTTGCCACTGCCTTACCAGTTTTCTTGTCTTTTAATTTTACTACAGCTGCATAATCAGAGTTATAGTAAATGGTTCTATTGGAAGCAGTTAAAGTAGCATTTCTTTGTGTAACATTTAAGGTAGCTTTTGCATCAGTGCAATTTAAGCTATCTCCATTGGTCTTAAGAGTTAAATTATAGACATTAGCGGTTAAATTTAAATCTGGGCTGGTATACCATCCAGTTGCATTGGTTACTCCATCTCTATCTGCATTGATATTTGAAGCATTTATCACAAATTTAACATCAGCAAATTTAATTGGTTGATTATACTTATCAGAGAACAATTGGAAAGTATAATGTAAAATATTGCCGTATTCACCTGTAAGGTTTTCTGCTATGATTCTTGCTTCTATTGGAAGAACTGTGATATTATTCTTACCGATTACTTGATAAAATCCGCTGGTTGCGAATGTAGCATTATAAGTACCTGCAGGAAGTGAGGTAAAGTTATAATAAAGCGCAACTTGATCAATGTTTAAACTCAACATTGTATCATTAAATACAAAGATACCGTTTTCATCAGTTATGAAAGATTTGGAAGTTGATAATGAAGTTCCTCTTTCAGTGATTGAATAGAACCAGAATCCAGTAAGTGTAACGTTTTCATTAGCTATAATAACAGTTTGATCATTAGCATCCACTAATTTGAATGTAAAGTTTCCAAATTGGTAATCTGCTTTATCTCCATCATCAACAGGAATTACGCTTACTTCCTTAAAAGCAACTAAATTGATTGTTTTGTTGGTTTCATTTAAAGTGTCATTTGCATAAATGATTACTAATTGAGCTTTATATAATGTAGTATTGAATTCAATAGGAACAGTTAATTCAATGGAGTAATTTCCTAATTCACCAGTTAAATTGTAGTTATTAGGTTCCACAACAACAGTAACATTTTCAGTTCCATTATCATATTTTATAATCAATACTAAATTTTCTTTAGTTACTGTTACGTTAGTAACATTGTTAATAGTGCTGTTTTCACCAGTTTCTTCATCAGTAACATTTACAATTTGAGAATTGGTAATTGAAAATGGAATTGTTATTGTTTTATTAGAATCATTTACTTTAAATGTGTCATTAGCAGTAATGGTATTGTTTTCAACAATATGCAATTCAAATGTAATATTGGATCCATTACAATTATCATTACCTTCATACTTAATGACAATTGTATAAATGCCTATCCCTTTTGTGAAATTAGTTAACTTAATACCATTGGTTACATTATTTCCACCAGTGATATTTGTAAAGTTATATTCTTCATTATTAACAGTAACATTTAATCTGCTTGCATTGACATTAAGAGTCTTATTGCAATCAATAAGGATTGTGAAAGGAATTATTACATCCTCATCAATTTGAACCTTTGCAGTAGTTGCATTGAATCTTGTACCGGTTTTAGTAATATTTAAGTTAATGGTTTTATTAGATTCAGTGTAATTCTTATCTCCAATTGTACTGTTGAGGAATTGGATCTTAATCAAGTAATCTCCGACTCCCAATTGATTCAAGACAATTTGAGATTCATTGTTAATGCTGAAACCTACGGTACTGTTAAAGTCTCCTTCATCAGTAGCATTCATGTAATATACTTTAAAATTGCTTTTATTAGTATCATTAATAGGGTTACCATCATTATCAGTAAGAGTATAATTAATCTTAATGGTGTCCCCATAGGAGAATTCATAGTCTTCTGCATCAATTGTAGTGTTAATGGAATCCTCAACAGGATCTTCACCACCTGTTCCAGGCTCTTCAGGAACAGTTTCTTCTCCTTCGGATAAGGTTTCATCATTTAAATTGTTATCAACATCCCCAATAACACTGACATCATCTATTGCCATATCCTGAGCAATTACATCAGCATCGCTTGCAGCAGATACTGAGCTCATTCCCAATAAAAGGAACAATGATATCAATGAAATCAAAAGGACATATAATTTCTTAAATTTCATAAATTTTGTATCCTCCTTAAAAATTTTGAGTCAAATACATAAAT
>JAZNRM010000266.1:0-4349 GCA_045590695.1 Methanobrevibacter sp. | reverse complement strand
TAAAAAAAGTAAAAAAATAGGAGTTTTTTAAAAATTAAAATGACTCTTCATATATTCTCATTAGGAAATGAGCAAGAGAAACGATATCCATACGATTATGCTCCACTATAGGGATTAAAGGACCAATATTCTTTGTAGTTAGATATGTTCTATAGTAATCTGGAATATAAGCTCCAGGTACATCATCATTCCTTTTTATACCGAATAAATACTCTTCAATTGTGGTTAACTTGCAATTTGGCAGCTTGTCTTTCCATAAATTCCTTGCAGGATAGATTAAGTCAAAGTGGGTTTGATCAAGATTGCAGTCCATCCTATATAATCTGGCTCTGTTTTTAATGAAAGGAATATCAAAATTTACTCCATTATATGTCACATGAACGCTGGCTTCATCAATATGTGATAAATAGCTTTCAATAAGTGCAGGTTCCTCTTCCTTTTTTCTAAGCAAATACTGATTGGATTCAATGTAATTTCCCTTTATCTCAGCAATTCCAATAAGAATGATTGCAGCATTTGATAATCCAAGAGTTTCAATATCCATGAACTTGAGATTAAATGGATCAAGAGAACTTAAAGCCTTTATAGTGCTGTTTCTGGAATTAGGATATTTATTCAGGCTTTTCAATAGTTTGAATTCCTTGATAAAACAGTCCTTTTCGATTTTTTCAATCATTCTTTCTGCTTTCATTCCATAAGTTGGATGATTTAATAAGTCATAAAAGGTATTGTATCCATTTTCCTTAAGTTTCCTTTCTGTTTGAAAGCCTATTCCCGGCATTAACTTCAAGTTTGAAGCCAAATCCTCTTTAATGGATCTGTTTTTATTTACTAAAGAGAAGCCTATTTTTTCTTTTCTGGTGATTTTCAATGTCTCTCCGTAGACATTTTCAATGACTTTGCTTCCTTCAATATCCTGGAAATCCCAATCCTTGTACTTATGCATCAGTCCAAATTTAAGATTGTTAAAATAAGTTAAAGAGTCTAATCTGCCTCTTTCATAAGCTTCTTTAGATGGATTTGCAGAGGATAATGAATTTGATAGGATTTTCTCCAAGTATGCTTCATGCTCTTCTCTACGTGATGTCATATTATCTTTAGAAATTTATATGGAATGTAATGTATGTATATGGCAATTCACAGCAAGGAACAACATCTCTTGAATTGATAACGACTTTTCCAAACTTATCCAAGTATGATTCAATCTCAGCTCTGACTGCCTTGACCTTATTTGGATTATGAACCCTTACATTTCCTAAAAAACTGGTTCCTTTAGATGTTTTCATGACTGAAAGTCCATCCATTCTATAAGGAAGTTCATGTTTTTCAAGGATATTGTTGATGTCTGTATTGATTTGGTCTTTAATTTCATTTTTATTTTCATCAGTGATTTCCATAATATCACCTTTTAACAAATACTTTTCAACATATAAATTATTTATTTTTATGATAAATAATTATTTATTATTTATTGTAATTTTTAATGTTTCAATTCAAGCAAGAATTCATTAGCTTCTTCATGTCCAGAATCAATAGAAATTGCTTTTTTAACAAAAGATAATGCACCTAACTTATCATCTTGCTCAAAAAGTATTTTTCCAATGAGATAATAGGCATCTGCACTATCTTTCTTGATGATAATATTGGTTAGTATCTCTTTAGCAATGCTATAGTTTCCCTTATTGAATTCCTCTAATGCATCATTATAAGCTTCATCTAGCGGATCTGTTTCTTCATTATCTTCACTTTCGGCTATATCTTCTTCAATTGATTCATTAGAATAATCATTTTGAGTATTTCCTTTATCTTTTTGGTTATAATATGTTTCATTATAGGATATATTATCCTCTAAATCCTGATTTTCCAAAGCAGATAATTCCTCTGGAGATAACTTATTCATCTCTTCCCACATATAATCCAAAATGAATTCGGTGGCTTTCTTATGCAATGGCTTGTTATCATTTCCACATTTAGGTGAGTAGATACAGGAAGGGCAACCGTTTTCACATTCACAGGTCTTAAGGAGATTCCTTGTGGAATTGGTTAATTTGCTGAAAACATCAATTGCCTTTTCACAAATACCAATTCCTCCTTCATATGCATCATAAATGAAAATGGAAGCTTCTTGAGTATCTTCATGATAATTGGTAGAAAGGCCGCCAATATCAAACCTATCACACATCACATGAAGTGGGAATAGTCCTATCAAGGCATGTTCTGCACCATGAAGACCACCAGCAAAGACTTCACTATCATTTTTAAATCTTTCTTCCAATGTCTCCTTGACGCTATCTGGAATGGTGAACCACAATCCTTTTGTCTTGAATTTCAAAGGTGGCAAGTCTAGAATGTATGTTCCAATTGTCTTTGAGAACTCCATTCTTTTGTATTTGTAATAGTCTTCCTCTACTTCAAGCCCTCCATAATGAACTGTAAAGTCTCCGATTTTAACCTTTTTGATCTTTTTGATGATTTTGGTTTCAGTTCTCTTAAGTGCAATTGTATGGGCATTGACATCCCTTTTAATAACATCTATAATGTGAGTGTTGAAGTCAACATCTCTTACAATGTATGTCTGACCCTTATTGATTAAAATAGCTCCTTCATGAGCTTCCCTATACATTTGAGACCTTTCTATCTTTTCAATCAGCTGGTTTCCATTCATTACGCTGAATATTTCATTTGAAATCTGATCAAGTGAAAATTCAAATGCTGGATTATCATCATATGGATATATGTAAAGCCCTGCGCTCTTTCTCAAGTCCCTGTTCTGAACGATATTGTTTATGAATTCCTCATCTACACCAAATACCTCTTCTATCTCTTCAGGTGCAATAGGCAATTCATTTGCAGCACAGATGATATGATTGTTCAATAATTTCTCATTATTCAAGTCGATTACAACGTTTTCATGAGGCTTGTCAAAGAAGAATTCAGGGTTTTTCATAAAGTATTGGTCCAATTGGTTTTCAAAAGCAACCAAAATAACAAGGGATTTCTGATTTCCTCTACCTGATCTTCCTCCTTGTTGCCAAGTTGAAATCATAGAGCCAGGGAATCCTGAAATGATTACAGCATCTAAACTGCCTACATCTATACCTAATTCAAGAGCATTTGTTGAAGTGACACCTAAGTATTTTCTTGATTTAAGGCCATCTTCTATTTCCCTTCTGTCTTCAGCCAAATAACCTGCTCTATAAGCTGAAATCCTATCCACATACCTCTTTTTAGTATGCTCCATATCCCTTTTTGTCCATAATGCAATCAATTCTGCAATCTTTCTGCTTGATGTAAAGCACAATGTTTGTATGTCTTTAAGCAGCAAATAAAGGAAAATCCTTTCAGTTTCTTGGTGAATAGATAGATTTTCATCATCAGAATGAACTGGCAATTTCTTATATGGATTGTATAGGATAAAGTCTTTCTCACCGCTTGGAGAACTGTCCTCATCAATCAATTCAAATTCCTCTCCAGTAAGCTTTTCTGCAAGTTCCAAAGGATTTGCAAGTGTTGCAGATGAAAGGATGAATTTAGGATTGGAACCATAAAAATTAGCGATTCTCTTCAACCTTCTGATTAGGAATGCAACATTGGAACCGAATATTCCCTTATAGTAATGGGCTTCATCAATAACTATATATTTTAAATTGGAATAGAAGCGTTCCCATTGGTGATGCCATTGCAAGATTAAATGGATTTGGTATGGATTTGTAAGGATAACCCTTGATTCCTGTCTTATCTTATATCTTTTTGCCTTTGGAGTGTCTCCATCATAAGGATTCGGATTGATATCAAGGTCCAGTTCCTCATCAAATTTCCTTAAAACCTTCAATTGATCATAAGACAATGCCTTTGCAGGATAAATGTATAATGCACAAGCGTCATTATCCTTAATGAGCTCTTCCAATACAGGCAAGTTAAAGGATAATGTCTTTCCGCTTGCAGTTGGTGTTGTAATGATTATGTTCTTGTCTTCTCTGGACTTTTCAATAGCTAAAGCTTGGTGTTTGTATAGCTTTATTTCCCTTTCATCAAGGTAGTCCAATATCTTTTTCTCGAGTTTATCTACCTTTTTAAAGCTAGCCTCTTTTGCTGGAATGGTCTCGACATGCTCGATTTTTTTCCTAAAACGAATATCGTTTTTGAACTTGTCGATATTTTCCATCTCTTCCTTGTCTTTAGCTATGTTTGTCATGATAATCATTAAATAATTAAGTAATTCAATTAGTAATAAATTTTAAATATATATTTGTAAAGCGAATTTAATAAAACTTATCATATATTTCTTTTTGTATTAAATAAAACTTTTCCTATTAGTTTTCATTTGCTCTATGTTAATTTACTTAAAT
>JAZNRM010000265.1:0-1571 GCA_045590695.1 Methanobrevibacter sp. | reverse complement strand
AAAAGAAGAGCAAGAAAATAGTCTTGAAATTCAAACAACACATTACAAAAATGAAATTGAAGGAAATCCCAATTGGATTTTGGTGGATGTATTTGTTGATTTTGGGGTGAGCGGTTTAAATGATACAAAGAGAACAGAATTCATGCGAATGATTGAAATGTGTGAAAAGGGTAAAATTGATTTGATACTTACAAAATCAATCTCGAGATTTGCACGAAATCAGCTTGATTGCTTGAGTTACATAAGAAAACTAAAATTAAAGAATATCGGAATCAGATTTGATAAAGAAGGAATTAACACACTTGATCCTTCAAGTGAGATTTTCCTCTCTTGGTTTAGTGCTTTTGCTCAGGCGGAAAGCGAATCACTTAGCATGAATATAACAAGAGGAAAGAGAATGGGATACAAGGAAGGTAAATTTCCGTTTCCATTTTCGCTGTATGCATATAAAAGAGGGGAGGATGGACAACCTGAAATCATTCCGAAAGAAGCTGCAATAGTTCGTAAAATATTCTATTTATATCTCGAGGGGAATTCTATAAATGACATAATTGAATGGCTTGAAGAAAATGAGATAGAATCTCCAAAGGGTAATAAGAGGTGGAGTCCCAATTCAGTAAGTGGAATTTTGAAGAATGAAAAGTATAAAGGTGATGCATTACTGCAGAAAACTTATACTGTTGATTATCTAACAAAAACCGTTGCGAGAAATAAAGGTGAGGTTGCTCAGTACTATGTTGAAAATAGTCATGAAGGAATTGTATCTAGAGAAATTTTTGACATGGTTCAGGATGAAATAAAGCGAAGGAGAAACTATACAGGAGATAGGGCAATTTCATTTTCCTCTAATTATGCTTTAACCGGAATTGTGTTATGTGCTGAATGCGGTGCGAGATACAGAAGAGTAACTTGGGCGCGAAATGGTAAGAAAAGAATTGTGTGGAGATGTTCAGAGAGACTTGAAACTGGAATACAAAACTGTAAGAATTCCCCGTCAATTCCCGAAGATAAATTAAAACAAGCAATTCTGTCAGGATTATCTCAGGCATCCCTTGATTTTTCAAATATAACCGAAATGGTTAAGAGTGAAATCGGGACCGTAATTCATAAGAATGATGAGCAGAATGAATATACAATAAAATCAAAAGTTAAGAAACTCGAAAAGGAAATTAGGGTATTAAATCAAATTGTGAATGAAGCAGAGGATAATCAAGTTTATCTAGATAAAATAAAAGAGCGTGAAAATAAGCTTGCAGAATTGAATTTAAAGCTTAAAGAATCTTCGAAAGGTGAAATGAATGATATTGAAGCTTTTATAAATGAGAATGAAATGAATATTCTTGAATATTTTGATGCAGTAGTAAGGAATACAGTTGAATCAGTTATAGTAATTTCACCGAATAGAATTAAAATCAAATATGTAGGTGGAATTGAAATAACTGAATCCATTTAAACACTATGTTGTGGGATGCTAAAATACAGGTGTTATATTTCTCCCTTTTGCCAATTGCAATATTTGCCGAATTATGGTATAATATATTCATAATTATGACAAAGAGTGTGAATAGAAT
>JAZNRM010000264.1:0-8443 GCA_045590695.1 Methanobrevibacter sp. | reverse complement strand
ATTTTTATGTTTGTTATGTTTCTTATGTTTTACAACAATATCTAAAAATTTTTAATTATTATTCACTCGTTTTAGTGGAAAAATCATAGAGCCTAAACTGTATAAAAAAATATGTTAACTACATTAGTGTAAACAATCATTTTGAATCAGGAGTATCCAATAACAAAGGAAGGCAGATGAATTCCTCCACTGCCTTTCAAACAGTAAATATTCTAAACAAATAGAATTTTCCAAGGGCACTGCAGGAAAAGGGGGGTGATTAAAGCTGCCTTGTCCCATCAAACACGAACCCTTGAAGAGAAAGAAGGAATCTGCAAAGCAATCCCCCACATTGGCAAAGAAAACGTTCCATAACCACAACCGAACGGGATAATGGATTTGATTTTACCTTTGAGATCCGGAAAAAAGAAACAACCCATAATCAAAAACTAGAAAAGATGTAAAATAATCTGTAAAAATAGCAAAAAATAGAATGATTTTCCGCTATGTTCTGTTTGGAGAATTACTTTTACAAAATTTCTTTTGTTTCTCTTCAACAAACATAGTGGAAAGTTAGAAAAAAATTTTAAAAATAGTTAAATTTTTTGGTCTTTATCTTCCAAAGAATTTTTTCTTGTCTTCGATAGAATTTTTCATGTCTTCAATAGAATCTTTCTTATCTTCAATGGACTTTTTCATATCTGAAATAGACCTTCTCTTATAAGGAGATCTATATGTTGAATCATATTTCCCAATTTTTTCACCATATTCATTGACAAGATTTTTATTTTGTTTTTTATCTTTAACATTAGGAATAATTAATTCAAGTATTTCATTACCTTTTTTCCAAGAAGCAGCTGCTACTGAACCATACTCTTCTCCGAAATTTTCTTCAAGTTTGTTTCCGAAAACATAGAGCATATTGGCCACACCAGTTAAATTATTGACATATTGTTGACGAAATTTTCCTTTAACCAACCTACTTGCTTTATTAAACCAATTAGTTACAGCTCTTTCAAACATTGCAGAAATATCGAATATTCTTAAGGATATTTCATTTATAGCAGAAGCTTGTTGTTCTTTTGGAACATGATTTTTAATAAGTCCCAAAACTGTTTTTAAAGTATTAGTTAGGTTTGTTGAAGCAACTCCTATTCCTGCTATTTTTGATTCCATAGCTCGAGAATATACAAGATAGAACTGTGCTTCCCAACTATTAGGCTCTTTAACAATAATTTGGTCATAATATTTTAATGCATTTTCGAAATCATTTGCTTCTTTTGCACGTTTTGCTAATAGATATAAATTCGCTAATTCATCAGAACCTTCGTTTTTTACAGGTTCCACTACTTCAGCAGTTCCTTCACTCATTAACTTTTTAGCCTCTTCTAAAGAGTATTGGATTCCACAATTTTGACATACAAAAAAACCTTCTTGTTTGACAATATTTGTACTTCCACACATTTCACATTTTATTTGCATTTAATCACCATAATTAAAATTTAAAATTGATTAAGAAAAAAATAGCATTGAATTAGTACTCATATAAGTACATAATTAATTAGCCATTCTAATCCACAACAGACACTACACCATAAGAAGCTGTTGTACTGCTTTGTTTTTTAACTTTACCGTTTTTGATTATTTGTACAGTTAATTTTCCATTTCCAGAATCTCCTTTTTGGATTACTGCACTACAAGTATCCCAACGTGAACCATCAATGTTGAGAACTTTTGAACCGGAACCACTAACTGAATAATCACTATCAATAGTACCTACAGCACCATCCCAAGAACCTGAATAAATAACTTTAACTTGCAATGCGGAATCGCCAACACCATCATTGCTACTAGAACTAGAACTTGAACTATAAGATGAACTTGAACTAGATGAAGAACTTGAATAATCGCTACCACTACTGCTTGATTTATAACTACTTGTATTCTCATCGGGAGATAGAGCGGAACCAATTAATCCGATAATTAATAAACCTATACAACAAACTGCAATAACTGCAATAATTTTCTTTCCAGTGCTAAAACTACTCCATTTGCCAGTAATGGAATCTGAAGAAGAACTGGCCTTTTTAACATTTGACATATCGTGTCCACATTTTGGACAAGATTTGATGCCTTCCACTACTTGAGTGCCACATTTTGGACAAAACATAATTATTCCCCTTTAACATATTAACAAAAAGATAAACCATTTGATGGCTTTTAGAATAATTCCTAAACCTAATCCTCCCAAAATACCTGTGAAAAAACGTCTTGTGTTATTACTTTCTTGAATTTCCAAATATTGTGTAATGCCATCAATTAATGTAGGCATTAAGAGAATGACTGCAAAAATTAGTAAAGGAGTATTGTAATTTACAAAATTAAAGTATGTGTAAATAAAATAAATTATCAAACTAATGTAAAAACCAGTGCATCTAGCACATACTGGAAATTGATGTCCTTTAATAAAGAAACTTCTTTCTGGCATTCTATGACAAATAAGTTTAGTATAATCCATTATTCTCTAAAAATCAATTTGTCGATATATATATAGATTTTGATTTGAATTGCGTGCGAAAAAAATAGCTTAAAATTAAAATAAAGAAAAATTAGTAAAAATAGTGAAAAAATAAAGATTAAAATTATCTTTTTAATCCTATCCTCTTCATCTCTTTTTGAATGGCTATGTACTCCTGCGAGACTTGCTCTTCCTGTGCCCATTAGCAGATGTGCCATAGCTGCCCAAACCGTATTTCTTGTATTCATCCACAATAAACGATTGCATCACCAACCTCTTTTAGCTAGTTCTTCATTTTATTCATCAAGGTATTTATCTTATATATTCCAAAGAATATGGCTTAAGCATTGAATTAAATAACAACTCATTTTATAACTTCTCTAAACATCTCCCAAATCTTTACCATGGCATAAGTGTCAAGCTTGCAATAAATAAGCAAACCATTTCGTATATTCTCATGCATGCTTTCTAAAGACTTATCCCTTAGACTTAAGAATGCCTCTGAAGCTTCTTCACCATTATGCACCATAGGCAAATTGCTGTAATTTAATTTTGGATCATTAGGATACAATGCTGGAAGGACATACTTAATGGAATTTGACCCTTCCATCTCCTTTACATAATAGTCCCTTTTTCTAAATGGTTCCCTGAAATCTACCATATTGCTGTTTATCCTGTAAATTTCATCCTTTAAATCAGGATACATCAATGCAAGTTTCTTATTTACATGAGACTCTTCAAAAACCTTATTATAGACAATTATACTCCCATCTTCACTTAAATCGTTTACCATGCTTTCTGCAAAATGCCTTACGAAATCCTCATCATCCGCTTCTGCCAGGAATTCCTTATGCTCCACTGGAGCTCCTTCTTCCCTAATGATATGCAATGAATATTGGAAAGGCAATTGCTGATAAGGGGTTGTTCCTTCCACTTCAGGTATGGGCTGGTTGTAGGTTTCATAATCAATGAAATACAATGGATATTTTAAGGAGTCCAGCAAATTAGATATTGCTTCCTTATCTATTTCAGGCTCCTTATCATTCAATTCAAAATCAATCTGCTGATGATATTTGGGATTTAGATCTTCATTTATCAAATCTTCAAATGAGACTTTTCCATCATAGTATCTCTTGAACATTTGATTCTTTTTCATATCCACTATATCAAAAACATTTGGCTTTGGAAGGTTTCTTGTACAATAATCCCAGAAATCACAAGGGTATGGCTTGAAACATTGAATTCCCAATTCCTTTTTAGGTTCATTGTACTGCCCATGCTCATCCATATACCTGTTAATTATATCAATATTTTCTCTTATTTCATCCTGCTTTTCAAGTGCTATATCAGTGATGTCTTCTATTTTGAAAAACTTATCCAATTCGTCTTTAACTGGAAGTTTTCCTTTAACATATTCCCTGTTAATATATACAATGCAAACCTTCTTTACATTATATCCAAGATTGGATAAAACATAATATTGATATGACGCATCATCCAAGTAAATGTCATGCACTGAAGTGGAGCTTTTCACTTCATAGATTTCCACACAGTCTTCATCGTTTTTCAGTATGTCAACGCTGCAGAAATTGTTGTCATAGCTGAATGAAGCCTCAGTGATAATGTTTGGCTTATTCTCCAATAACTCATTTGTCCTTTCTATCATTGGAGTTAAAGTTATGTCAAATGGGACATCCTCATAATCGCCAAATAGACCTTTTGCCAGCTCTCCAACCTTATGGCCGTTTTCAAAGATTGCTGTTTTGTCTTTAGGTGCTGCACAATACTTCTTATATGTTCTCATCCAAAACATTTTTTTGCATTGCACACATTGGCAGTACTTTGATTTTGATAAATGTAATTTGTTCATAAGAATTCCCCATTATAGGATAAACAATTTTTTTATTACATCATTTAATTATTATATAACTCCTGAGCAAACTCCTTTGGTTTACAGAAATACCTGTAAGAGCAGTTCGCACACTCTTCTGCTTTCTCAGGCTCTTTTCTATAGATTCCATCCCTTATGTTCTGAGATACTTTCTTGATTCTTTCAAATTCAGTTGCCATTTTATCCTCATCAATTTCAACCTCATAGAGATAATCATCCTTGACAAAATGAATGATGGCTTTTTTGACTTCATAATCTTTATATTCTGGAATTCTTTTAAGCGCTGAAGCATAAATATAGGATTGTTTTATATATCCTCTGATATGGTCCTCATTGAACTCCGCATATTTATAATCAAGAATCTTAATTTCACCATCAGAGTCCCTGAATATCAAATCAATAGCCCCATTCAAAATATAATTGTCTATAAAGAGTTCAAAATCGAATTCGGATTCCAGAGTCTCTCTGTTTACTGAATAATTATAATAATAGTTTTCAACATTATCCTTAAATTCACCATACTCTCTAGGGTCCTTTTCCATGCCTCTCATGGGCTTATAATGCTCATCAATAATTTCCGCCAAGCCCTCTTTACCTACCACTTCACCATCTATAAGCTTTAGATTAAGCTCTTCCATAACGTTATGGAAAGCGCTTCCTATATTTGCCGCTTTAGATGAACCAAAACGCCTAAATCCCAAATTGTAATCCAAATCATATTTATAAGGACATGAAATGTATTTGGTATATTTTGAGTAATTGAGAACGACTGGCTCTTCAAGGCTTTCAAGTTCGTCCTCAAGTTCATTTTCCTCATCAGGCTCCTCATAAGCGCTGGCAATTTCAACTTCAGATAATTTTTCAAAACTAAAGTCCTCAGTGAAATCCCTGATTCTGTTTATCTGATCAGGAACTTCATTCACTGTTGACAATATCAATAAATCCTTAGCCCTTGTCATTGCAACATAAAGAATCCTATCTTCTTCCTCAAGGTTCAGATTGTTTTCCTCTTCAATTGAAAGAGTTTCATAGCCCCATTTTCCGTTTTCATCTTCCTTTATGATTGTCTTATATTTCAAGCATTCATTCGGAGTGTAAAATGTGTCATTCGGGAAAATATAATCCTTTTCGCGGTCAGGGTCCCAGTTAATCATTGGGAAGATATCCTTTTCAAGGGCAGGTATGATGGTTACAGGAAACTCCAGCCCTTTAGCTGAATGGACTGTCATAAGCTGAACGCCGCTTCCTTCCATTTGATAGGAATCATAGCTTCCAATAACATTCATTAAAAAGAATAATGCCCCTCTGAGATTAGTGTCTGAAATAAATGATTCATAATTGGATATTGTCTGAGTCAGGATAGCGATATTTGCAATCTCCTCGTATGAAAGCTCATAATCATATAAATCAGATAATGAAATCAGTTTGTAGAATACTTTCAGGATTGTTGGAGGCTCTTCTGATCTGATTTCCTCCCTTATGAGTTCCAATTTATTGAAGAATTCTCTATCCGTCAGATTATCTATCATGTTCAAGTCAACTACAGGCATTTGAACCTTGCCAAATATCTCAACTAATGTTTCCTGATCCTCATTGTCCTTAACCCTGTGAGATGCCTTGACTTTTCCAACACCGTTTCTTGCCCTGATCTCATTTTCCACCAGAAGAATCTCATTGTTAAATGACTCCTGCAATCCGGACAAATAATCGATTGTGGATTGGTCAAACCTGCAGAATGCTGTTTTGAAGTAGTCGCTGCAAAAAGCACTGAGATTCAAGTCCAGCAACTCATCTTTAGCCGGAATGTATCCGAGATAAGTGTGTCTGGAGACATACCACATCAATGCCTTGATTGCATTGACCTCATCCCTCTTGAATAGATTCCTCTGACCCTTAATGGAAAATTCTATGCCTTTCTGGCTGAATATCTCAACCAGATTGGAGATGGTAGGACACCCATGTGTTCTGTACAGGACAGCAACATCAGAAAAATCATTGATTAAATTGTTTTCCTTCAGGTATTCAATGATTTCGCAGATATTTATCGCTTCCTCAACACTGCTTTCATTTTCAATGAGAAAATTGGGATTGTTGCAATCACTACGGTCATTTACCATATTCTTATCTGAAGTGCCCTTTCTTTGAGGGCTTATGAATTCCTCAGTTAGTCTGACTATGTTTTCAGTAGAACGGAAATTGACATTCAAAGGAATTGAATGAGGATGCTCCAATCTTATCAGCTCATCAAAGAAATCATTGAAGGAACTTCTGAATGCATAAATGTGCTGGTCTACATCCCCAACTGCAGTGAAATAGTCAGATTGCTCCCGTAATATCTTAAAGATCCTAAATTGCAAAGGATCTGTATCCTGGAACTCATCAATAAATATGGTTTTATATGGAATTTCAGTATCCCCCATCATCACTTCAAGAGCCTTGCGCTGCAATGTGTCATAATCGACATAATCATATTCATCCAATAACTCCAGATAATCCGGATATGCCTCTATGATTTTTAGAAATCTTGCATTATACCATGAGGAACTGTATAATATTGTATCTTCAAAAGAATCAGGATTGTTCTTCTTTTTCTTTTTAAGAGGCTTATCATGGTCATCAATGAGCTTTTTGGGAAAACGGTCCACGGCATTTACAAAATCTATGTATTCCTGAGTGACAGGTCTTAACCCAGATATTTTTTCATATAATTCCTCACTGTCAACATTAAATGAGGTATATTCGGCGAATTTGTTCAAGACAGAGGAAATCTGATAGTCCAATACTGTGGAAGGTCCCTTAAATCCAAGCCTTTTCCTGAATTTTTGGATGAGCAATGTCTTCTTTTCTGAAGCGTCATCATCAACCAATGTTTTTTCAATGCCTTTCAGCTTAAGATATTCAAGGCAAAAGGAATGAATGGTGGAGATATGCATTTTCAAGACTATGTCCTTGGAATCCTCCTCCCCATCGGAAAGCTCCTTTCGCAATTTATACTTTAAGTTATCTGCCGCCTTGTTTGTAAATGTGATAACTAAAAATGATGACGGGTCAACCCCCTCATTGATCAAATGCTTGATTCTCTCAACAATTACAGTAGTCTTGCCGGAACCTGGTCCTGCTTCAACCAATAAAGAACCTTTACCGTATTCTATTACCTCTCTTTGATTTTTTGTAAATCCCATATTTTTTCCTCTTTTAAAAATTAAATTATTCATCTAAATCACATACGCAAATCAATGCCCCATCCTGATTTTTGGCAAAGGAGAATTTGACAGTATCTCCCATATTGACTCCAAAGTCCTGATTAGGCTGATTCAACAATCTTCCAAAGATCTCATGATCCTCATTGAAATCATCATATCTCACCCACATTCCCTCTGGAGTGAGCCCCTCCTTGAAGAAGAATACCAAAATGTCATCAGGATGCTGTTCATTCCTATATTCATCAAGCATAGGAAGCATCCTTAATACCAGAATCTTTTTATCATCATTATAATGCTTAAAGACATCCCTTGCATGGGATTTGTATTCTTCAATATCAAAATCAGCATTTACATTAAGATTATCAAGATATTCAAATTCAAAGTCTGTGGTTGCATCCCATCTGATATTGGACATTGATTGAAATTCATCTGCCCTTTCATAAACTAGAAGATTGTCATCATTCAATAGGCAAGCTGCAACTGTCTGAAATGAAAATCCTGCCTGATGGTCTACATAAGGCAAAACAAGCAGGGAATTGACTTCCTCTTCAAGCTTGAAATTTTCAATCCTGTCAAATAGCTCATCTCCATCAGGGTCTTCATCATCACCCCAAATGGAATCCATATGAAATAGCTTAGCTTGTCTTTGAGCAAATTCCTCATCTTTTATTACAATAAAATTAGCAAATAGGTTTCTGAATTTTTCATCTTTAATAAAAATAGTATCATCCCCGAATATGTTTTATAATCCTATTTTGTTCAAGGTTTTTTATAAATCTTATGATATTTTTCTAAAAAAATATTAATTTTTGAATATATTAAAATTTGAAAATAACTCATTTAAGTTATTTA
>JAZNRM010000263.1:0-3205 GCA_045590695.1 Methanobrevibacter sp. | reverse complement strand
ATAAATTTTAAAATTAATTAAATAATTAAATTAATCAAGATTAATCAAAATTAATCATTGAGTTAATGAGGTAAAAATATGAATCCTATTTTAATTGATGATGAGAAATGCATTGCCTGTTCCTCTTGCATAAATGATTGTCCGAATTCATTTATCTATATGGAAGACGGCAAAATACAAACACATGACAAGGGATGTATGGAGTGCGGACATTGTTACGCTATCTGTCCTGAAGGTGCCATTAAAATGGCAAATTATGACTTCAATGATGAAATGGTAGTGTCTATGACTGAAATAAATGAAGATACTCTCCTAAATGCAATGAAGAGTCGACGCACTATAAGGCAATTCAAACCAATTGAGGTAGAAGATGAAAAAATCAATATGATTTTGGAAGCTGGAAGATATGCCCCAACTGGAGCAAACTCCCAGGATGTCAAATATACAATTCTTGGATCCAAGCAGGCTGAAGCAGAAGAAATCTGTGTAAACCTATTTAGAAAAGGCAAAAAAGTGGGAAATCTAAGCAGCTATTTGAGAAGGATTGAAGTGACTGATAATTTCTTCTTCAAAGGGGCTCCATTGGTCATAGTCGTTTCAAGCAAAAGCAATATAAATGCAGGGCTTGCAAGCGCATATATGGAGATAATGGCTAACAGTCTTGGTTTAGGTGTCCTATACAGCGGATTTTTCGTAATGTGCACAAAGCTAAGCAGGAAACTTAGAAACCTCATTGAATTGGAAAAGGGACATGAAGTGGTTTCCTGTATGGTTATAGGTTATCCTAAGGTCAAATACCAAAGAATCGTCCCTCGTAAGGATTTGCAAGTAAATAGATTATAATTGCTTACAATCTTCGTTCTTAATTGTTTTTTCTTTTTTTATCTTAATTTCTCTTTTTTATTTATTCTTTTATTGTCTTCTTTTTTCTATTTTTTAACAGTTTCATCGTATCTTAATTACTAAACTTAATCAAATTAACAAAAATATTATAAGTATACTTTCATAGATATATATTTAACCTACATAAGTCTTAACGACTTAAGTATTTTTTTATAAAAAACACTGAGTGATCAAATGGCAAGAGAAGAGAAAAAAGCTGCTAGAAAACGTTTTGATGAGATTATTGGTGTTGCAAAAAAGCACCACTTGGCAAAACTATTAACAAAGAATGAAGATGATGAAGATTTTGAAGTTTCAGACCTCAGATATGCTATGGAAGAGTTAGGTCCTGCATTCATTAAATTAGGTCAGCTATTGGCTACAAGGCCAGATATGGTGGGTAATGAAATTGCAGATGACTTGAAATTGCTTAGGGACAACACTCCTGTAACTCCTTTTGATGAAATAAGGGATGTCATTGAAGGGGAGCTTGCACAGCCATTGGAAGATGTATACTGCGAATTCAATGAAGAACCTCTTGGTTCTGCTTCAATTGGTCAGGTTTATAGGGCAAAATTAAAGGAAACTGGTATGGAAGTTGCAGTTAAGGTTCAAAAGCCAGGCATCTATGATGTC
The DNA here is from genome assembly GCA_045590695.1 of Methanobrevibacter sp. Lineage (GTDB taxonomy): Archaea > Methanobacteriota > Methanobacteria > Methanobacteriales > Methanobacteriaceae > Methanobrevibacter. The sequence goes on along the minus strand of JAZNRM010000263.1, from coordinate 1,687 downwards.
ATTGTTCCTGATGTAAAGATATTGAATAACTTGGCAGGAACTATCGATAAGCATATATCAAAGTCAAGAACCTATAACTTGCCTGCAATAGCTAAGGAATTTGAAAAATCCATATTCAAGGAACTTGACTATATGGAGGAAGTCAGAAACATTGGAAAAATCACTAAAAACTTTGAAGAAGTGGACTACATTAAAATACCTGAAGTCTATCCGGAATACTGTACTCCTAAGCTCATTACCATGGAACTCATTGATGGATATGAAGTGACTGACTTGTTTGACAATGAGATTGAAGGAATCAACAATACAGAAATTGCACAATATGGGACCCAATCCTATTTGAAACAAGTATTGATTGATGGATTTTTCCATGCAGACCCACACCCAGGAAACTTGTTTGTAACCAAGGACAATAAGCTTTGCTACATCGATTTCGGTATGATGGGAGTTGTAAATGATGAGTTCAGAGCAAATTTCTCTCAAATGATCTTGCTTTTGCTCGGCGGAAACTCAAACCACTTGATTAAGCAAATGCTTTACATGAAGATCATCACTCCAGAGCAAAACACTCCTGACTTCAGAGAGGATGTTGACGATTTATTGAATACCTATGTAGGTGTTGATATAGACCAAATGGACGGTATCTTTGACCGTTTGATGGATCTTATGATTGAACACAATATAGTTCTTCCAAGAGAATTCGTTATGATTGGAAGAGGTATAATCCTTATTGAAGATGCAGGAAGCAGATTGGACCCTCACTTCAACATCACAGGAGAGCTTGAACACTTCGCTAAGAAGATGGTTGGTCAGAAATTCAGTCCAGGAAATCTTGTAAGTGGTGGATTCAACTATATCGTTGAAATTGAACATTTATTAAAGGATTTGCCTGACAGACTCAACAGCACTCTTGACAAGGTTGAAAAAGGGGAATTGGAAATTAATATGAACCACACCGGTTTGGATGAATTGAAAGATCAATTATCCATATCCTTAATAGTTTCTGCATTGCTTGTAGGTTCATCCATTGCTATTTTAGCAGATAAAGGACCAAGAGTATGGGATATTTCAGCTATTGGATTCTTTGGATTCCTTATCAGTGCAATTCTTGGATTATACATTATAATTAAATTCATAAGAACTGAAAAGTAAGCTAACAACTTAAATGATCGCTTAATCATGTATGAGGTGAAAGAATGTATAGGAGATTATTAGCCTTTTTAATATTGGGCTTTTTAGTAATTGGAGCAGCAAGTGCTGCAGACTTTAAAATCAATGATGGATTTGAAGAAGTGACTGAGTATTTCTCTGTCAATAACGAAACAGGGATGACTTTATGTACTTGGGAAAATGACGAATCAGTTCAAGAGTACTATTTGCAAAACGGCACCGGTTACGTTATAGTTGCAGGAGACAACAATACATATAATGTTACCGAAGATGATGCAAGTGAAATCGGACATGCCATTTCTTATGTGGAAAGTGGAAAACTTGCTTTAACTTATGGAGTTTTAGAAAAAGTGGAATTTGAAGGCAAAGAGTATGTCATTTTTGCATATATGGAAAAGGCAAGCCCTGATGATTGGAAAGCATGTTATGATGAATTGATGAAATTCAATGAAAACAATAACATTGAACCGATAGCAAATGCTATATAATTGTATTATTTATAAAGTCGGAGGCCAAG
>JAZNRM010000262.1:0-7122 GCA_045590695.1 Methanobrevibacter sp. | reverse complement strand
TATTTTATAAAATATAATAGAAAACCTTTTTAATAATTATAATAATATATATTATTAATCAAAATTTTTCAAGTATTTTGGTTATTTTGTAAAAGAATTTTTAGAAAATTATTATATGTATTACGAATTTAGAGAGGTTTTATATTATGAAGCTTAATAAATTCACAGTCATTTTAGCTATTTTATTGGTTTCAATATTAGCTATTGGGGCTGTAAGTGCAGAGTCTGTAGACGATGCTGGAATTGTCGCTGTCGCAGATGGTGACATTCAGGAATCTGTCGAAGTTACAGACACTGCAGATGATTTGAGTACTGCAGACACTGCAGATGAGACTGTTGGCGATGACAGTAGCGGTCCAGATGATACAGCGGAATATGATCTTGATGATGATACCTATTCCACATACTTCAATGAAGACGGTTCTGCTACTGATGCGTTAAGTGCTGATGGAAATTACTATTTAAACGTTGGTACTTTAACCAATAAAGACATAAAAATTGTTTCTGGCCAAAATGTTTACATCCAAGGTAAAGAAGGTGCAGGTATAATCAACAACGGTACCATTACCATTGGTGGCGGAGCTATTGGTCAAATCAATACCGTTCAAATTTCAGGCATAACTTTCGTTAACACCAATAAAAATGCTATTGTTGTTAACCAACATGCTAAGAACGTTGCAATTGCTAGAAACAATTTTGACTTAACTTATGATGACACTTACACTGATAATGCTATTGCTATCATGACTAAAGGTTTAGTTGAAGATGTTACCATTGTAGGCAATGAAATTAAAATGACTTCAGCTGCTAGTTATACTTATGGACTTGACTTAACCTATTATCTTGACTGGTATACTTTCGGTGATGGAAATGCTAAAAATTTCTATATAGCAGAAAATACCTTTGATATAGAATCTACCGCTCAATCCGGTATGGCTGAAGCTATGTACTTAGATTCAATAATTGATTCAGTTATTGAAGGCAACAACATCAATGTAAAAACCACTAATCATGGTGTTTCTAATTATGCTATGCAAGTTGCTGACTCTTGGGGATTCTTTAATGATCCATGGGCATCTTCTCCATACAATGTAGCTATTAAGGACAACACTATTGTTTTGGATTCTGCTGATTTAGCATATGGTATTAGTGTAATCAGTTTATGGTCTTACACTGAAGATTACGATGAAATTATTAAGGATATGGTCATTTCCGGCAATGATGTAACCATCACTACCCAAACTGAAGGTGTAGGTATTTCAGCTTCATCCTCTGATGTAAGCATTACAGACAACAAGGTTACTCTCAATGCTGCTCATGATCCTGTTCAAGCTTACACTGACGGTTATATCGGAAATATAAGTTATGCTATCTATGTAAACAACTTCAATAAGGATATGGGTTACTTTGTAAACAATACTGTTACCGGAAACACAATTGTCTCTAATGTGAGACCTATTAAAGCATATGAAGAAGGTGACCAAGCACAACCATTAACCATTGAGAACAATACTGGTGCATACACCATTAATGATGACAATTACGCTATTTTCTTTAATGAAGATGGAACTATGACTGATGCTTTAAATCCTCTTGGAGATTATGCTTTAGTTATTGGAACCTTAAACAATAAGGATCTTGCTATTGCATCTGGTTCTAACATTAACGTTACTGCTAGTGAAAATGGAGGTATTATTAATAATGGTACCATTACTATCGGTGATGGTGCAGGTAGCGCTGGTTCTGTAATTGTTTCTGACTTAATTTTCACTAACACCAACAAAAACGCTATAGTTGTAAATCAATATTCCACTAAAGTAACTATTGATGGAAACAACTTTGATTTAACCTATGATGACACTTATGAGACTAATGCTATAGCTATCCTAACTTTAGGTTTTGTTGATGAAACCACTATTATAAATAATGTAATTAATATGGAAAGTGCAGCTTCATACACTTATGGTATTGATTTAGCATATTACCTTGACTGGTACACCGCTGGTGATGCTAACGGTCAAAATTTCAATGTAGCAAACAATGACATCAATATTCATTCCACAGCTGCTACAGGTATGGCTGAAGCTATGTACTTAGACTCCATTATCAATTCAGTTATTGAAGGCAACAACATCAATGTTGTTACTGACAATGCTGGTGTTTCTAATTATGCTATGCAAGTTGCTGACTCTTGGGGATTCTTTAATGATCCATGGGCATCTTCCCCATACAATGTAGCTATTAAGGACAATACTATTGTTTTAGAATCTGCTGATTTAGCTTACGGTATTAGTGTAATCAGTTTATGGTCTTACACTGAAGATTATATGGACACTATTGTCAAAGATATGGTTATTTCTGGTAATGATGTAACCATCACTACCCAAACTGAAGGTGTAGGTATTTCAGTTTCATCCTCTGATGTAAGCATTACAGACAACAAGGTTACTCTCAATGCTGCTCATGATCCTGTTCAAGCTTACACTGACGGTTATATCGGAAATATAAGTTACGGCATCTATGTAAACAACTTTAACAAGGATATGGGTTACTTCACAAACAATACTGTAACCGGCAACACAATTGTCTCCAATGTAGAAGCTATTAAAGCATATGAAGAAGGTGACCAAGTACAACCATTAACCATTGAGGATAATGAAGCATCCACCAGTTACTTAATTGATGATGCTACCTATGACACTTACTTCAATGCAGATGGTACCATTAAGGATGATGCTCCTATTGCTGCTGGAGATGTTCTTTTATTAGGTGACTTAACTGGTAAAAAATTAGTTATTGACACTCCAATAACCATTAGAGGAGTTCCTAACAAAAAATTAGTAAACTGCACAGTTAACCTTATTCAAGGTGCAGACAATTCTGTAATTGAAGATTTAGATATGGAATTCACTGGTGATGACACTACCGGTTCCATTGGTATTATTTACATTAAAGATGTAACTAATGTAACTATCCAAAACAACAAGATCGTTGTTCCTGACTTTGTTGACAAAACTGGTTCAAAATACGGTTCCTCTGTCTACGCTATTGAAGTAGAAAGCGGTGCTTTAGGATGTCATGACATTTTCATTAACAACAACAATATCTTCATGGAAGGATCTTGCAGATACCTTTACGGTATTGACGTATTCAAAACTTGGGGATCTGAAAACAGAAACACCAACATTAATATCTTTGAAAACTACGTAAACCTTGAAGGCGGATCAAGAATGGCTGAAGGTATTTATGTAAGTGAATCAGATGAAGTCATTGTTGATGGAAACAGCATTGATTCCACTTCCAATGGTGCAGCTTATGGTATTGCTACTGACCAATTAACCAATGCAGTTGTTGCAAACAACATCATTAGTGTAAATGCAGCTACCCAAGCTTATGGTATTACTGCAACCACTTCCGGTTCTGACACCATTATCCGTGCAAATGATATTGACGCTAAAGGTACTGGTGCTGTAGGTATTGGTTTCAACAAACAAGACGGAATAGTCATTGAAGACAACACCATTGCTATTGATGGTGGAGACTACACTTCCATTACCTCTTCCGACACTTTAGGTACTGCAAACGCTGCTATCTTAAATGGTGAAGGAAACACTAATGTTGAAATGTCTGGCAATGATGTAACTGAAACCAGTGCAGTAAGATTAGACACTGTAATTGAAGTAAGCGACATGACTGTAACCGCTGCTCCAAGTGGAAACGGTAACTTACAAATTACCTTAAAAACCGCTGGTGGAATGCCTTTAGCAAATCAAAAAGTCAAAGTAGTATTCGACAACCAAGTCTTAGAATTAACTACTGATGCTAATGGTGTTGCTGTATTATCATTTGCTCTCAATAAAGGTGGAAGCTACAATGTAGATGTCTTCTACTTAGGTGATGACAACTACAGAGGATCAGATGCAAGTGCAAAATTAACTATCAATAAAATTAAGACTGCTATTACAGCATCTGGAAAAACCTTCTTAGCAACTGCTGCAACCAAAAAATTAACTGCAACCTTAAAAGATGCAAACGGTAATGTTCTTGCTAACAAGAAAGTTACCTTCACTGTAAATGGTAAAACCTACACTGCAACCACTAATGCTAAAGGTGTTGCAACTGTAAAATTAGCTTTAAAAGCTGCAAAAACCTACACAGTAAGCATTAAATTTGCAGGTGACGGTGTTTACGCTGCATCCACAAAATCAGTTAAAGTCAAACTCAACAAAGAGAAAACTAAAATAACTGCTCCTAAGAAGACTTTCAAACGTACTGCAAAAACCAAAAAAGTAGTAATTACTCTTAAAAACTCTAAAGGTAAAGCTATCGCTAAGAAGAAAGTTACCTTAATTGTTAATAAGAAAAAATACACTGTAAAAACCAATAAAAAAGGTAAAGCAACCTTCAAAGTTAAATTAACTAAGAAAGGAACCTTTAAGTACACAGCTAAATTTGCAGGTGACACTCAATACAAAGCAGTTAAAAAGACTGGTAAAATTAAAATAAAATAAGTTAGTTTATTTTATCTAGTGTTTGAGCATTTGCTCAAATCCTAGATCTTTTTTTTATTTTTTTTAAATTAAATTAAAATTAATATTTCTATCTATTTTTGTAAAATTTTAAGATATTAAAATCAGATTTCTTTAAGTTTTTTTTAAATTACAGAATATTTAAATGAGAATTATTTAAGCTTTTTTTTAAAAATTAATAAAGGGATGGAAAAAAATATTCCTTAAGTTTAAAAACAAAATATAAAAATAGTAAAAGTTGGGTTTTGCTCCCAACTAGGGATAAAAGTTTTGGTCAAGGTTTTGACCGAAGGTCAAAAAGCTTGATTTATAGTGTGGTAATATTACAACCATCACTTTCCACAATCAAAGTATGCTCTTTTTGTGATACCCATGCACTTGTTCTTTCCTTAAGTGCAGCATATGGATATATTGCCATAGCATCCCCTAATTGCTTAAGGCCAGAGTTCACTCTATGTTCATTGAAGTTTTCTGTAAGCCAGCGTCCACTAAATGGCAAGTGGCGATAATTCTTTTCAATATATTGAAGCATCCTTTGAGTATTTTTCATACGGAATGGTTTATTCTGTAAAAATGAAAAGATATATGCATAAGGACAGTCATTTACAATACCTTCGCCATTTGTTGCAAAAGGTTCGATCGCTACAGCTTGTCCTTCCTCAAGAATTGTCGGATCATTGTTGTCATAATTAGGCACTGAAATACCTGCATGCAAGTTCCAATGTTCAAGGCTATGGCCTGAAAGGTTTCTAACTGGGTTCAGTTCGTATTCTGCAATTGCCTCTTCAACTGCCCTTCCTACATCACAGACCTTTACTCCTGCCCTGACAGTGCTTATTGCAGCATCAAGTCCAGCTGCAGATGCATCAATGATTCTTTGGTTGAGTTCCAATGTCTCTTCATCGAATAGCTCTTCGAGATTGTCTCCTGGAACCATTATTGTAACAGCGGAATCTGCAATGTAACCGTTCACTTCAGCTCCAAGGTCAAGCTTTACCAAATCACCAGTAACCATTTTGTTGGTGTCTCCTGCAGGGGAAGTGTAATGTGCAGTGATTTCGTTTATGGAAACGTTGCATGGAAATGCAATACCTGCACCAGCCTTTAGTATTTCACTTTCTACAAATTCTACAAGTTCAAGAATCGGCAGACCGTTTTTAATCATTTTTGAAGCGTCAGATCTTACTTTTGATACGATTTTTCCAGCTTCTTCATAAGATTTAATTTCATCAACCATATTATCACTTTGGTTTAAGTATATTCCTTTAATTTTTTTAGTATTAGTTAATCATAAGATATCAGTATATTCATAATTTTTAAACATTTTATAAAAATTTTTATATACTCTTAATTATATAATATACTTATTCTTATTTAAATATCTTTAATTTATATTTGAATAATTTGCAATATTAATCATTTTATGATTACTTTTAAAATAAGATTAAATCATGATTTTATGGAGGTTAATCTATGGCTGCTGAACTTATTCCGGATCAAATTTTCATGCTTATAGTAGTGATTATATTGGCTGCTGTTGTAATTGTCGTTGTTAGCCAATGGAAAAAAGTAAGTCAATCTAACAATACTTTAAAATTGATGGAAAAAGAAATTGAGCTTAAGAAAATAGCTATGGTTGAAAAGGATTTAGAAAATAAACGCATTATGGAAAATCCAATTCAATTGCCTGAAGAACAAAAAGAACAGCTCACTCAAATCAGGGATTCCACTGCGGAAGTTATGAGTACTGTAGGATACTTGCACAGTGAAATCAATGAACGTTTAGCTCGTCTTGAAGCTCAAACTGAACTTAAAAAATTAGAAAAAATGCTCAAGGAAATTGAAGAGAAAGAGAAAAAACTCAATAAGAAATAGATAATTGCTTTTGATTATTTCTTATGAAATTTTAATTGATTTGATTTATTGAGTATTTATTTAAATGAGGTTTTACTATGGATTATATTGGATTAATAGCTATCATTATTTTAGTTGCCGCTATTGTATTTTTACTCTATTACTACATTCAAACAGTCAATGAAGGCAATGTAAACATTAAGGAAATCCTTAAGTTTTCACCTAAGGAAGATAATGTTAGCTCTCTTGTAGATGATGAAGTTCAAGAAAAGAAATCTATGGGAGATAAGATAAAGTATACCTTCAAAGACATTGACAAATCCTATGCTAACACTACAGATGCATTTTCAAAAAGATTGGATTCATTCCTTGATGAAAGAAGTGAAGAATTGATTGAAAGCTGGTCTTTAGTAACCACTGATGATTTGTCTTCTTTAGAGGAAAGATACACCACAGCTTGTGACAGCATTGAAGCTTTAGAGAAAAGATTCAGTGAGTTCACCAATGCAACTGATGCTAAAATCGAAGATCTTGATAAACGTCTCAAAGCTTTAGAAGAGGCTGAAAAAGATTTGGAAGAGGCAGAGGAACCTGCAGTTGAAGAAGCAGAAGAAGTTGCAGAAGCTGTAGTTGAAGCTGAAAAAGAATAAATAATTATTCTTTTTTCTTTTTTCTTTCTTTATTTTTATTATTTTTTTAGAAGTATTTCGGATTTTTCTTTTAGGAATATCCAGTATTC
>JAZNRM010000261.1:0-2208 GCA_045590695.1 Methanobrevibacter sp. | reverse complement strand
AAAAATTTTTAAAAATCAACAATCTAAAATAAAAATTGAAAATAATTTAATGATTTTAAACAAATCTTAAAAAACCATTAAATTTTATGACCAATCAAATAAGTTCCAGTTGTCTCATCAATATGAACTTTTATAAATTCACCTAACTCGACATCCTGAACAACCACTGGAATATAGGAATCGGTTTTTGCAATGAAACCACCTTTGGAACCTTCACCAACAACCAATGCATTTAATTCCTTATCTTTAAGGAATTTGTTTTCCTCTTCAATAATTCCAAACTTAATATCTGAGAGAATTTTAGATCTTCTCTTCATGTCCTCAAATGGGATATTTGGAAGATTTGATGAACTTGCACCTTCCCTATGCTGATACTTGGATAAATGAATCAAATTGAATTTGATCTCTTCAATCAAATCTGCAGTCATCAGGAAGTCCTCTTCGGTTTCTGTAGGATAACCGATAATGATATCTGTAGCTAAAGTAAGGTTTGGGATTTCTTCCTTGAACCTATAGACGATTTTCTTGTAATCCTCAACAGTATGGTTTCTTCTCATATGCTTCAAGACTGCATCACTTCCAGATTGAATAGGCAAATGGAGGAATTTATACACCTTTTCCAACTTAAATGCATCAATTAAATCCTCAAGGTCATTTCCTATGTTTTTAGGGTGCATCATTCCAACACGTACTTTAAAGTCACCATCTAAACTAGCCACTTCCTTGATCAAGTCAGATAGCTTTTCACCAGTATCCTTACCAAATGCAGAAGTGTCTTGAGCGGTAAGCTCAATTTCAACACAACCATCTTCAATGGCTTGTTTAGCTTCCTTTACAATATCCTCAATAGGATAACTGTTCAGATGCCCTCTTGCAAAGCGAGTGCAACAGTAACTGCAGGAACCTAAACAACCTTCACATATTTGGATAACATGAACATATGGGTCTTGACGTATCTTAGGAACACAAACCTTAGGCTCATCTGAAAAGCCAAACTCCCTGGTAACTTCCCCTCCAATAGCTGACTTGACAACATCAGCAGTCTTGTTCAATTGGTGAGGGCCAATCCAAGAGCAGTTAGGTCCAATTGCATCAAGCTTTTTAGGATCCACTTCAACCATACATCCTGCAACAATGATTTCCTTATCCGGAAATTCATCTTGAAGCTTCTTGATTCTATTTATCACCTTGCTTTCAGTAGGCAATTTAACATAACAGGTGTTTACAATGATTGCATCAGCTTCCTCTTGAGTGTCTACAACTTCAATGGAATTGGCATTTAAAATACCTGCCATGATTTCAGAATCGGCTTGATTGAATGTGCATCCATAAGTTTCTATAAATACTTTCATATTATCCTCTAAAAATAAAAAATAAATTTTAAGATAGATTTAAAATCTAAATCTAAAATTTAAATCTAAAATAAAAAAATTTCAAAAATAAATAAACAAATTAATGAATAAATCATTTATTCAAAGGCTTTGCCTGAACAATGTATTTAGTCAAGTCATAATCGTAATGGTTGAACTTGACAGGTTTTGCATAAACCCTTTTGATGACTTTTGACTTAGCATAACCTTTAGTTGTTTTTCTCTCTTCTGTCTTGATCACATGAACTCTTGCAACATACTGGTCAATCTTGAGAATATCATCAACAGCTATCTTGAAGTCACGTTCTGTTTCACATTTGAAAGAAGCAACCTTTCCATGCAAGTCGATTGAAACTCCAAAACGTGCAGGAATCTCTTCAGATGATGCCCAAATGGTTTTTACATCACGAGCAATAGCTTTCTTAACTCTCTTTTCTCCTTCAAGCTCTAAGGAAGTGATCTTCACTTTTCCAAGCTCGGACATTAAGAAATCCCCAACTGCAAGCTGTTCATCAGGGAATAAGTCAATAAATATCTTATGAGTATCTTCATGTTCACTAATGATTAATCTAAATGGTTTTGGATTATCCTGGGAAATTCTTTCATTATAAACAGACCCGCATTCGTCACATTTCAATAGGAATTCTCTGATTTCCTTATTTTTACCCTTTATAAGCTTATTCTTTAAAATGACTGCTTCATCAGATCCACAAACTGGACAAACCATATTTTCACCTCACATCTTTCGTTACATAACTAATCATAAAACATAGCTAAAAATCAATCTAAATTTGAAATCTCAATAAAAATAATAAATTAAAACATATTAATTTTTCAT
>JAZNRM010000260.1:0-2127 GCA_045590695.1 Methanobrevibacter sp. | reverse complement strand
ATTAATTATTAGGTTTGTAGGGGCGAGCATCGCTCGTCCGTATTAAATAAACATACAAAAGAAATTTAAGAAATAAAAAACATAGAAAGGAATGAAGAAAATGATTTATTCTAAAGAAGTAGAAAACATGTGTCCAGTAGCAAAGGGAGCAAATCATGGACCAGCACCAATACCAGAAGAAGGTAAATGGGTAAAATCAAAGGAGATTAAAGATATTTCAGGATTAACACACGGTATAGGCTGGTGTGCACCACAACAAGGAGCTTGTAAATTAACTCTAAATGTAAAAGAAGGTATAATTGAAGAAGCTTTAGTTGAAACATTAGGATGCTCTGGTATGACACACTCAGCGGCTATGGCTGGAGAAATTTTAGTAGGAAAAACAATTTTAGAAGCATTAAACACAGACTTAGTTTGTGATGCTATAAACACAGCCATGAGAGAATTATTCTTACAAATCGTTTATGGTAGAACACAATCTGCATTTTCTGAAAATGGACTTCCAATTGGAGCTGGTCTTGAAGATTTAGGAAAAGGACATAGAAGCCAAGTTGGTACAATATATAGCACAAACTTAAAAGGACCAAGATACCTAGAACTAGCTGAAGGATACATAACAGAAATTGGTTTAGATAAAGATAACGAAATCATTGGTTACAAATACGTTAATTTAGGAAAAATGATGGAAAACATCAAAAAAGGAATTGAACCAATGGAAGCAATAGAAAAAGCAAGTGGTAAATATGGAAGATTTGATGAAGCAGCTAAGAAGATTGATCCAAGAGCTGAGTAATCACGTGAAAATCATCGTATAAAACGTGTGAAAATCATCATCTTGTGAAATATTTTAGATTATTTTGGTGCTCAGCGTATAAACATACGCTTCCGCGCTCGCAATAATCTAAAAATTCCACAATCTAATAATTTTGACACATTTTTGAAAACATGATGTTTTTGTAGGGGTCGATGCCCACATCGACCCGCAAAATAAAACAAATACAAAATTAGAAATAGGCGTTGTAGGGGTCGCGCCCCTGGGAGACCCGTGAAATAGGAGATGAATTATATGAATTTGGCTGAACCAATTATTTCTGTTCAACGTGATAAATTTTTATTTGATTATAAAATATTAATATTCATGTTAATCGTTTTGATTATATCAATAATATTGGCAATTAAGAAAAAATCATGGAGAAAAGCTATGCTAAGTCTTTGTGCAAGTGATGTTATAATTGCTATTAGTTATAGATATAATAGAATATATGAAACAAGTAGATATGGATATACATATTTTTTAGAAACGAATGATAGTTTTGATGACCTTGGCGTGTATACATTTGGGATGATTGTTTTATTTTTTATAATATTCCTAGGTGAAAAAGTAATAGATAGAATTAAAGGAGGTAAATAAAGATGGCTTTATTTGAGAGTTATGAAAGAAGAATTGATCAAATTATACCTGTATTAAATAAATACGGAATTAAAGATTTAGAAGAAGCAAAAAAAGTTTGTGAAGAAAAAGGAATTAATCCTTATGATATAGTTAAAGGAATTCAACCAATCGCATTTGAAAATGCTGGTTGGGCTTATACAGTTGGTGCAGCTATTGCAATTAAGCAAGGTTGCACAAAGGCTGCTGATGCTGCTAAAGCAATCGGTGAAGGTTTACAATCTTTCTGTATTCCTGGAAGTGTTGCTGATGATAGAAAAGTAGGTCTTGGTCATGGTAACCTTGCATCAATGTTACTTTCTGAAGAAACAAAATGTTTTGCATTCCTTGCAGGACACGAATCATTTGCTGCAGCAGAAGGTGCTATTGGTATAGCAAAATCTGCTAACAAAGTTAGAAAAGAACCTTTAAGAGTTATATTAAATGGACTTGGAAAAGATGCTGCACAAGTTATTTCAAGAATCAATGGATTTACATATGTTAAAACAGAATTTGATTTCTTCACAGGAAAAGTAAATGTTGTTTCTGAAAAAGCATATTCAGATGGGGAAAGATCAAAAGTTAGATGCTATGGTGCAAACGATGTTAGAGAAGGTGTTGCAATAATGCACTTAGAAGGTGTTGATGTATCAATTACTGGTAATTCAACTAATCCAACAAGATTCCAACATCCAGTT
>JAZNRM010000259.1:0-2342 GCA_045590695.1 Methanobrevibacter sp. | reverse complement strand
TAAATTTTCAATAATTTTTAAAATTTATTTTCATGATTGAAAAAATAAAAATTTTCACAATTAAAAAAATTTTATAATTTTATAAAAAGTTTATTTATAATAAATCATATAAACTAAATTAATTACTTAAAACAATTAATTTAAAAAATAATTTTGCTTTTTAAAATGATTAAATAATATTTGGTGTAAAAATGTCAAGTTTAATTTCAATTCCCACATTGCCTTTAGTAGTTATTGCATTGATCTGTGGGATATTATCATTTATCAGTACTCGTTTGGTAATGCCTTGGCTTATCCGTAAGCTTGAGAAGGCAGAAATCATAGGAAAGGATATTCACAAATCATCACGTCCTATTGTAGCGGAAATGGGAGGTATAGGGATATTATTTGGTTTTGTCATAGGTATTTTTGTTGGAATCATACTTTTCCCTACTTTAGCATTCCAATTAGCTATTGTTCTTGTTGTGGTCTTGATTGTTGGAATAATCGGTATGGTAGATGACTTGATTGTTCTCTCTTCCAAGGAAAAGCTATTCTTGCTCTTTTTGGCAGGTATTCCATTATGGTGGATTGCACCTCCAAATGTAGGCCTTTTGTATATGATCTTGATTCCAATAGCTGTTTCAATCTGTTCCAACCTAACCAATATGCTTGCAGGATTGAATGGTATTGAATCAGGTCTTGGGGTTATTTCCATGACTTCACTTACAATCAGCTGTATCATTCTTGGAAAGTATGACGTAGCTATTATCAGCATGAGCATGTTAGGTACCTTAATCGCTTTCCTTTATTACAATAAGTATCCTGCTAAGGTTTTCCCAGGAGATACAGGTACATTAATCATTGGTGCAACAATTGCAGCTATTGCATTTATCGGTAGGGTAAAATTGATCGCATTCATTGTCCTTCTTCCAAATATAATTGATGCTGCACTTAAGTTCTACAGTGCAGGAGTTATGGAAAGACAACAGCATAAGCCTACCCAACTCAATGAGGATGGAAAATTGGTAAGGCCTGACCAAGGATTCAAGTCATTGATAAGATTGGTTTTAAGAAAGCCAGTTGATGAAAAAACTGCAGTAATGATGATTTGGGGTATCGGCATTATATTCGGTATACTTGGAATAATTGTGGCTATTTTAATGCCTGGTGTAACTCACAATCAAACATTTGCACAATTCATCCATCTAAAAGATTATTTCTATTATTTAGGTTAAAATGTAAATTTTAACTTAAAACTTACTTTTTTATTTTTCTTTTTTTCTCATTTTTTTAAGCTTTTCAAACCCAAACTACATTTGCTGTAGTGAAACTATACTTATTTGAAAATGCAGGATTAAACAGTTTATTTGTAATGTTCTCACTCTTGAATGATTGTGTAATGCTTTTTCTAACATTATAATTTATCCTGTCTCCAACCGCTTCCTTTTCTTCCTTTGTTCTTACATCTGGAGATGATGCATAAATCTTCAATTGTATTCTGGTTCTATTGAAATTGTCCTTTCCCTTAATGGTTTGATTAATCCTAATTATTTTTATGCACTTCTCTCTAAGCAATGACTGTTTCTTCAAATCCTTTGAATAGTTGTCATAGGATTCCTTTGGATAAATTGCCAACCCATTTGATGAAATTCCTTCAAATGCACCATCTCTTGCAGAAGCCATTGCAACATTCAATTCGTTTGCATCAATTATTGCATTTGCTAATAAAATTGCTGAAATAAGTGCAAAGCTAATGAGTAGCAGTAATTCTACAGTTATTTGGCCTTTTTTATCAATTTTCATAATATCTACTAGTTTTCCACTTGTCTGATTAGTATTGAACTTTGATTGATTGTATCTGTATGATTATCATTCACCAATATTTTTTCAATAAGATATGTTCTTCCATTATACATTTCCATACTTTCTATTGTCTTATTGCTTGAATCTACAAGTTTTATCGGATTGATGGCGGATTTTCCTTTCTTATCATTGAATTCAACAATTGTTTCCCTTTCATTTACAATTACCTTGTAGAACTTTCCATCAACTGATTCAGTCATTTTGATCTTCTTTCTAAATCCGTATTCATTTGAATTGACTTCATTTATTGAGTCTGCAATATGATTTGATAAAAATCTTGCCTTGCTGTTTTCATGGATTTCAATATTGGAATTCAAGCTATTTTCTATCATAGGCAAATTAACAATTAAAAGCAGGATTACAATCAATGTGCAAAATAAAAGTTCTATATTAATTATTCCTTTTGAATCCATAGGTACTCTTTTTATTTTACCATTATTTAAATATTTGCTATTATTTCAAGTCAATTTCATTGTATAAATCTTCTTCAAAAAGTT
>JAZNRM010000258.1:0-4780 GCA_045590695.1 Methanobrevibacter sp. | reverse complement strand
GATTTTTTAATATGCCTATAAAAAATATTCCAATTGAAAAATTCCAAAATCAAGAAAAAATTATGGTGAAAATATGATTGATACACATATGCATGCTGATTCAAGAAGCAGTGAAGACTTTGAAAAAATGTTCATTAGCGGAATAGATACCGCAATCACCTGCTCCTACTATCCTTATAAGATTGATGATGCCCCTAAAATACTTTTAAACCACTTGAATAGAATCCTGAACTTTGAACCAAGAAGGGCAGGAGAATATGGTCTTGACCTAAAGGTTGCATTGGGAATTCATCCAGCTAATGCATTAAAGAATAATGAAATAATCTTTGAACAATTGGAAAAATGGGTGGAAAACAAGGACATTATCGCCATTGGAGAAATAGGCTTGGATGAAAACACTGATTTGGAAAAGGAAGTCTTTAAAAAGCAATTGGAATTGGCAGATAGAACCGAATCAAAAGTCATCATTCACACTCCAAGAAAGAATAAGCTTGAAGTCCTAAAGGACATTAAGGAAGTCGTGCTTGAAAATATAAATCCGAAGCTTGCTGTAATCGATCACATAAATCTCAATACCGTAGAAGAGGTGATTGATGAGGAATTCACCATAGGATTGACTGTACAGCCTCAAAAGATGGAAGTTGAAGAGGCAATTGAAATATTGGACAAATACGGCTTTGATAAATTCCTATTGAATAGTGACATAAGCAATAAGCCTTCCAATCCACTTTCTGTTCCAAAAACAGTAAGAACACTAAAAAGATTAGGATACGATAAAAAAGAGATAGATAAGGTAGCATTTGAAAATGCTAAAAAGTTTTTCAATATTTAATCAAATAAAAAATAGCTATTTTTGAATTTTGATAAAGGGAATAATTAAAAAATTATTCCTTAATTAATTTTTCTGCAATCAATGTAGCTGATTCAACCATTTTAGGACAGAATTCAGTGAAAAGATTGTTTTCAACTGCATATTCCACTCCCTCTTTAGTCCTTATGTCACAGCCTAATAATTCATTGCAGATATAAGATCCGTTTACTGATTCGAATTCCTCTAAGAACTTTACGCAAACATCATCTGACTTTAGTTTACTATCGACATCCCCGACTTCATTTTGACCATACTTTAATCCTAAAGCCATTAATGCACCAGTGCATGCTCCACAGACTTCACCTTTACGCATGCCGCTTCCAAAGCATCCTCCAATCTTAAGTGCCTGCTTTTCTTCAAGCCCTAATTCCTTAGAAAAGCTTGCAAAAACAGATTGTGCACAATTGAACTTCAATCCAAATAATTCCACTGATCTTTCTACATGACTCATAATACCACTTAAATATAAAATTAATATAAAAAATTGATAAAAAATTTAAAAAAAAAGAATATCATTAAATGCTTTAAAAAAATAAAAAAATAGAAAAAGAAAAGAATAGGAAAAACAATATGAGCATTGTTTAATTAATCTTTTCTAACTAATTTAACTCTGGATGGAGTTACAATAATTAAGTTTTTGTCTTCAGCTTGTGAAAGCAAGATTGCTTCTGCACCATATTGATGTCTTAAAAGCTTTAAGATTTCTCCTGCTTGTCTAAAGTCTTTTTCACTTTGTTTTTCAAGGAATTTTAAATCAAGGATTACAGGATTGTTCTCTTCAACGATTTGGTCAAAGATGTAATCCATATCATCTACGGATTTCGGTCTGATTAAAACGATTTCATAGAAAGTTTGTTCTGGAGAAATGCTGGTGAATTCCTCTTCAAAGAATTCTTCTTCTCCGTAATCGCCAATTCCGTATGCACTGCCAAAGTCATCTTCTTCAAAACCAAGGCTTTTCTTTAAGTTATCAGTAAAACTCATTTTGATCTTCCCTTAAATTCGATAAATAAAATTGATTAAATTAATTTAAATAAATTTAAAAAAATTCTAAAAATTTTATAATATATTTTAAAAAATTTGTTTATTAATTTAAAAGTTTAATAAATTAAACTTTGTTACATTAAAGTATATATTTTTTTATAGTTATAAAAGTTATTATTTTTTTTAAAAAAATGATTTATAAAAATAGATTCAAAAATATTTAAAAAATAATAAAAAAAGAAATTAAATAAATAAATAAAAACAATTAGTTTTTATCTAAATATTCTAAGATTGCATCTAAGATTTTAGCTGCTCCACCAGAATACATATCTGCTGCAGGCAAGCCATATTTCTCTTCAAAGCTTTCTAAAGTCATGTCTTCATCAGCATTTCTAAGATTGATTGATAAACCAACAACTTTAGTGGTAGGTACAACAGCTTCAATAGCTTTTACCTCATAATCGATACCTCTTGGTTCACGGTATGGGTGGTTTGGTCTGTGACCTACGATAACTGCATCTGGATCTGCACCGATAAGGATACATGCAGACAATCCTCTTGGGTGAGGGTTTCCGTCTTCAGTTAAGCTTGATTGTCCTTCAATAAAGATAATGTCCGGTTGGTCATTTTCCTCAACATACTTGATTGAACTTAAGATAGCTGAAGGAATGTCCATTGCAGATAAGCTTCCTGCTCTGAAGTTGAATGCAGTTGGCTGTTCCAATCCCATTTCATCAGTGGAAATGATTGAAGCTTTCATTCCTCTTTTCATAGCTTCAATTCCTAATGATTTGGTAGTGGTTCTCTTACCACATTCCTGGGAAGTGCCCCCTACAAAAATAACAGGTGCCTTTGCTTCGTATGAAATCTTAGGCAATACTTCACAGCATTTTTCAGGTGCTACACCACAAATTTTACGTACAACATCCAATCTTGGACTAATCTCTTTTATGCAAACATCATTTTGTTCAGCAAGTTTTAATAAAGATTCATTTTCAGATAAAGATAAAGATCTAAATGAAACAACTGCATTCTTACCATTTGCCAATGCTTGAACTGCGTATTTGAGTGCAGTTCCTTCAGCTCCAATAGGCAACATGATTGCTACAGTATTTGCTTCAGTAGATTCAAATAAATCTGATAAGTTTGATGCCACTTCAAGACCACAGAAAGGTTTTCCTTGTTTTGCAGGGTTATCATCAAGGAATCCTACTGTTTCAATCCCTTCGAGGTTAGAGAACTTTTCTCCTCCACCTCCACATCCTACTATAATATAAGGATTTAATTCTTGAAGATCTTCAACAGAATTTATAGAATACAAGTAATCACTCCTCTTTTAAAAATTGTGTAATTTTGATAAAAATATTAGTTAATGATAAATTGTTAAACAATGAATTTCTTTAAATAAATTTATTAAATACTAATGCAATAAATAATACAATATCCAACATTATAGAATTTATCTTATTGTATGTATATATTTATTATTATTAATAAATATTAGCATGAAACTATTAAAATTAATTTTTTGATTATTTTTCATTATGATAAAAAATTTTAAAAAATCTAAAAAAATGTTTAATTATGTGATTTATTGATAAGTGTATCTACATCTAGAAAATACAAAATAGATACTTAGTAACAACTATGTAAATTATAACATTTAGACTTAATAATTATCAATAGCTATTGCACGAGTATGAAAATTAACAAAGGAGAGAATCAATATGAACGCAGATGATGTTGCAACTGGAAAAAGTGCAGAAATGAAGATGGATTGTCCAGTATGTGGAGGAAAAGGAACTGCAACTTACACTACTCAAACTCATGAACTTGCTTATTTTGGAGAGGTTGTTGAATCAACCATACAATGTGAAAAATGTGGATTCAGACATAATGACATTTTGGCAACTGAACAAAAAGACCCAGCCAAACATAGTTTGATAATTACCAAAAAATCTTTGGACTCAAGAGTGGTGAGATCCCAGTCAGCTACAGTTTCACTTCCTGAAGTTGGAATCAAAGTTGAACCTGGTCCAAAGTCTGAAGGATACATTTCAAATGTTGAAGGTGTCATTGTAAGATTCATTGAAGCAACTGAAAGGGCACTTAATATGTTTACAGATGAGACCTCTCAAAAAAATGGAAAGATTGTTCTTGAAAACTTGCACAAGATTTTAGATGGTGAACTTGAAACTCTCTTGCTTATAGAAGATCCATTCGGACAAAGTAAAATCATGGATGTTCGTGCAAAGACCGAACCTTTAACTGATGAGGAACTTAAGAATCTAAAAACAGGTTTTACAGTAATTGATTAGATTATTTAAAAATAGTTTAAATAATTTAGAAAAATAGTAAAAATTTAAAATTATAAAAATTTAAAAAAAGCAGTTAAAATTTAATTTGTAAAAAAATAAAAAAAATAAGAAAGATAGAAGATCTATTCTTCTATTTCTTCTTCATCTTCTTCTTGTTTTGTCATAGATAATGGAGTGAACTCATCTTCCTCTACGACATCTTTTAATTTGAGAGTCTTTTGTACATCCATAGCTAATGCATCACAATCTGCTTTAATAGCGTTTAAGTGTAATAAGATTCTTTCTTTTTCTTGGTTGATTCTTTTGATGTTAGTGTATGGATAGGTTGACTCTTTAAGCATTTCGTACTCAATGGTTGTGTATGGGTACTCATTGAGTTGTTCACATACTTGCTTGAGAATGTCTCCTAAGAACTTGTTCATTTCTACTTTTACTCTTTCCCTGATCATTTTGTCATCATCAAGGTTTTGTTTCATTAAACGAACAACTTCTGCTTTAGCGAAAGGTAAGTATTCATCTTCGTCTTCTTCGATTTCAATATTTTCGATTTCTTCTTCAGCCATAATAACGACTGCACAATAAATCTTTTTAAATTTTATTAATAATA
>JAZNRM010000257.1:0-5641 GCA_045590695.1 Methanobrevibacter sp. | reverse complement strand
ATATTTATTATTTTTATTTAATATATAATTGATTATTGCTCCACTCATTCAATGTTTGATTTTTTAAATTTTTCAAAAAAATTGATTAAAAAAATCATGATTTATCAAATTCCTTTTGCAATGATTAGAAAAGAATTTTTAACATAATATGATTTAACATAGATAGGTTATTATATTCAAAAATCTAAAATATTCTTAAGAAAGATTTTTAAAAAATGATGTTTATGTTTGATTTAGTATATTTATTAAATGAAATTGACAATATTATGTATTTTCCTATTTTAATTATTGTCATGGCTGTAGCAGGCTTGTATTTCACTGTCTATACAAAGGGAGTGCAAATCAGATTATTTCCCGAATCCCTAAGGATATTGTTTGAAAGGCCGGCAGATGATTCTGTATCTTCCTTGCAAGCGATGCTAGTATCTACTGCATCAAGGGTCGGAACCGGTAACATTATAGGAGTGTCTACAGCAATTTGTCTCGGTGGTCCTGGGGCGTGCTTCTGGATGTGGGTAATGTGTATCATCGGTGCATCTTCTGCATTCATTGAAAGTACTTTAGCTCAAATCTATAAAAGATTAGATTCCAATGGCCATATGTATGGAGGTCCAGCTTATTATATTGAGGCTGGATTGAAAAAGCCTAGGATAGCTATTCTCTTTTGCATATGTTTAATTGCCACCTATGCAGTAGGATTTAATCTCTTGTGTTCTTATAACCTTCAATCCACATTCATTGAGTATTCATTTTATAATCCATCAAGTACTCCAATCATGATAGGCGCTGCACTAGCTATCATAACTGGGTATTGCCTTCTTGGAGGAGGGAAAAGGATTGTTAAGGTTACAAGTACAATCGTGCCACTTATGGGAGTTTCTTATATTATTGTAGCTTTGGTTGTAATCCTATTGAATATCCAAAATATTCCTTCCATGTTCCTCTTGATTTTCCAGGATGCATTTAATTTCACTTCAATAGCAGGAGGTTTTGCAGGATCATGTTTGGTTTACGGTATTAAAAGAGGATTGTTCTCAAACGAAGCAGGTGTAGGTTCTGCTCCAAACGCTTCCGCTTCTGCAGATGTATCACATCCTGCAAAACAAGGGCTTGTGCAAACATTGTCTGTTTATATAGACACCTTGCTTTTATGTACAGCTACTGCACTGATGTGCTTGTCCACTGGAGTGGCAAGAGATGTGTCTGTTTCCGGCGCACCATATGTGCAAAATGCCATTTCCTCAGTTTTTGGTACTGCCGGACCGGTGTTCATTACAGTCGCGATGGTTCTATTTGCATTTACAACATTGATTGGAAATCTCTATTATGTTGACAATGCAATAATCTTTTTAAATAATAAGAAAGAGCCTTCCAGGAACTTCATGAGAATATTCTATATAATCGCTACAGTGATTGTTTTTGTTGGAGCTATTGTTCCTATGGATGTTGCTTGGGCTATGGCTGACATCACAATGGGGCTTATGACACTTATCAACCTGCCGACTTGTGTTGCTATGGGTAAGGTTGCAATAGATTGTCTAAAGGATTATGAGCATCAGAAAAAACTTGGAAAAATCCCTCTTTTCAGGGCAAGCAATATAGGTATCACTGATGAAAATAATTTCTGGAATTGATCATCTTTTCCAGAACTCTTTTTTTATTTTTATTATTCTATTTTTTATATTCTATAATGAATGTTTAATTTTAAAAAAGTAAACTTTATATGTAAGAAGAATAAAATAACTTATTGTTACTAAAACTTTTTAGATAATTTAACTAAATCCTATGGAGGGATTATATGGCATTTAAAGACTTATTTAAATTTAAGCAAGGACAAACCACTTTCATATTTGTAGGAGGCAAAGGAGGGGTTGGAAAAACTTCCATATCTTCAGCTACTGCATTGTGGTTAGCAAATCAAGGAAAGAAAACATTAATCGTATCAACCGATCCTGCTCATTCATTATCTGATTCACTTGAGGTCACCATTGGACATTATCCTGTTCAAATCAATGAGAACCTCTATGCAGTTGAAATAGACCCAGATAAGGCAATGGAAGAAAAGCAAAGAGCATTGGAAAGTCAAAAGTCTGTAGCAAGCCCTGAACAATTGATGGGTCTTGACTTTTTAGGTGAGCAAATGGATTTGGCTTCAGCATCTCCAGGTGCTGATGAGGCAGCTGCATTTGAAGTGTTCTTGTCTGTGATGACTTCCAATGAGTATGATGTTGTTGTATTCGACACTGCACCAACTGGACACACATTGAGATTGCTTTCATTCCCAGAAATCATGGACTCTTGGGTAGGAAAACTTATGAAAGCGAAAGCAAAATTAGGCACTGCAGCAAATGCATTGAAGAACATCATTCCATTTATGGATGCTGCAGATGACATAGGGTCAAGCAAGGAATTGGAAGAGACCAAAAAGCAAATCGATGAGGCAAAAGCAGTGCTTTCAGACCCTAACAGAACCACATTTAAGATGGTTGTAATTCCAGAGGAAATGTCCATTTATGAATCAGAAAGAGCTATTGAAGCATTGAATAAGTATGACATTACAACTGACAGCATTATTGTAAATCAGGTCATGCCAGACATTTCAGATTGTGACTTCTGTCATTCAAGATACATGTTGCAGCAAAAACGTCTCGCACTCATTGATCAAAAGTTCTCAGACCAAGTTGTTGCTCAAGTTCCTTTATTCAAGGATGAGGTTAAAGGACAAGAAAAATTGTTAAAATTAGCTGAAATCCTCTATGAAGGAAAAGACAATGATGAAGTCCAACAGAATGTAATCCAGTTATAAAATTACATTCTTTTTTTTTATTTTGTATTATTTTCTCATCTATCTTTTTTTTAAAATTTTGTTTTCCATTTTTAATTTAATTCTCTTTTAACTCACTTGGCTTGCAAACGCAGTATTGGCATGTATAGTAATCTTTAGCAACCTTTGATTGCTCTTCCTTAATGTCGCAATAGTATACAGTTTCCCCATTTTCTTCTTGACCAAATACTGTTTTTCCATTGTGCATATCTATTCCAATTGGATGTAATGGCCTTTTAGCGATTAGGCTTAAGTAAATGCAAGTATAAGTTATGAATTTTTTAAATTCCTCTTCACTTTCAGGGGAACATCCTTCAAAGAATCTTCTCAATTCATCTTTAATGTCATTTACCAATCCATCATCTATTTCCACATTGTTGTCATCATTCTCATCAATATCCAATTCCATAATCTCAGTATAATTTTGAATATGGAAATTGGCACGTAGTTTTGATGTTTGATCAGTGTTTTCATCCCTTATTCTTTCCTCAAAAGGTTCAATGTCATAATCCTTTATGTTTTCCTTTATTTCTTCCAATAGGTCTCGTGTTTTCATTTCAATTCCTCGTATCTAAAGCATTCATGAATATGATTGTTGATTATTCCAATTGATTCAAGGTAGGAGTAGATAATTGTGGTTCCAACAAATTTCATCCCCCTTTTCTTCAAGTCCTTAGCTATTTTGTCGGATAAAGGGGAATTTGTCAGATAGTTTTCTTGACTATCAATCAATACCTTATTGTCTGTAAAGTGCCAAATGTAGTTGGAGAAGGAGCCGTATTCCTTTTGTATTTCAATAAACACATTGGCATTGTTGATTGCAGCATTTATCTTTCCCTTATGCCTGATTATTCCTGCATTGTTCAATAGTTCCTCTACCTTTTTCTCATCGTAGGATGCTACCTTTTCAACATCGAAATTGTCAAAGGCATTCCTGAAGTTTTCACGTTTCTTTAGTATTGTAATCCATGCAAGTCCTGCCTGGAATGATTCAAGAACAAGCATTTCAAAGAGTTCCTGATCATCTAAAGTAGGCTCTCCCCATTCCTCATCATGATACCTTACATAGATTTCCTCTACACCTTCAGCCCAAGGGCAACGTTTTTTAGTCATGGAATCACTTTTTTGAATTTTACTTAATTAATATTTTTATAGTTTAATTCTATTTACCTATTGTTATTTTTTAAAATTATTTATACTAAAAAACTATAATGATTATTATATGTTGGTTAATGCAGATTTACATACTCACAGTTGCTTTTCAGCAGCTACTTCAAAGGATATGGTGATTAACAATATAGCTCCAAAATCCCGTGAAAAGGGATTGAACCTAGTTGGAACTGGAGATGCTTTTCATCCTAAATGGCTGGATATTGTAGCTGAAAGCACAGAATACAAGGGGGATGGAATATACTCCCATAAGGATTGTGATTTCATCTTGACAACTGAAGTTGAAGCTCAGCACAAGATTCACCATGTAATCATTTTGCCGAATATTGAAGTTGCCCGTGAACTTTCAGAAAAACTGGTCTCTCCAAACAAGTATATAGATGGAAGGCCAAGAAGCCCTTTAAGTGGTGCTGAACTCTTTGAGCTTGTGAAAGAGTATGATTGCATGATTGGGCCAGCCCATTCATTCACTCCTTGGACAGGAATGTACAAGACTTATGACAGCATTTATGACTGTTATGAAAAGGCACCTGATTTCGTTGAATTAGGGTTATCTGCAGATACAGATATGGCAGATACTGTAAAGGAACTTGCTGATTTTGTATTTTTAACCAATTCCGATGCCCATTCACCATGGCCTCATAGATTAGGTCGGGAATTCAATCAAATAGAGATGGAAGACATTTCATATACATCACTTCAAAAGGCACTGAAGCACAAGACAGTTAAGGCAAATTATGGCCTTCTTCCAAATTTAGGAAAGTATCATATGACTGCATGCACCAAATGCTATAAGATCATAGACCCTGAGATAGCAAAGGCCAATGGAATGAAATGTTCCTGTGGAGGCAGAATCAAGAAGGGAGTCGATTTTAGAATAAGTGAAATCGCTGACTATAAGGAAGCTCATCATCCAAGCCATAGGCCTCCTTATGTTCATCTGATGCCTCTTGCTGAAATAATCAGCATGATCTATGATAAGGGAATTACAACCAAAACCGTTCAAGGGGTTTGGCAGAAATTGATTGATGCATACGGTCCTGAAATCGATGTATTGATAAACACTCCATTGGAGGATATTTCAAAAATAGATGATAAGGTAGCTATTGGAATAGAAGGATTTAGGAATAAGACCTTGAATGTTGTTCCTGGTGGCGGAGGTAAATATGGTGAAATATCCTTTAAGGATGAGTTTAAAAAGCCAGAGAAAAAAGAGAAGGTAGTCACTTTAGATTATTTTTAAAGCTTTTTTTAAAACAAGATAGTAAATTGATAGTTTTGATTATTTTTAAAAAGCAGGCTTGGCGGGATTTGAACCCGCGGTCTTTAGATTAGGAGTCTAACGCCTTATCCAAACTGGGCTACAAGCCTATATCCTTCTTAAACTCTTAAGATATCTTAAGTAGTCTTCTTTTGAAATTATAATAAAAATAGTTAAAAATAGTAATAGAGCGGACCCGCCGGGATTTGAACCCGGGACCTTCGGATTAGAAGTCCGACGCCCTGTCCAGCTAGGCTACGGGCCCTATATACAACATTTAATAATATGTTTATTATGATATATAAAAGTATCGTAAAAATACTCTTTTTTTAAATAAAAAATTCTAATAAGCTAAAATTGAAAAAATTGATTTTATATTAAAAATA
>JAZNRM010000256.1:0-4038 GCA_045590695.1 Methanobrevibacter sp. | reverse complement strand
TAATTAGTAAAATATCATTTAAATAGTTTACTATTAAAAGGATTTGATTTGAATAAAAAGAGAATTAAGAAAAAATATATTAAAAAAATAATTAAAAAAAAGATAAAAAAGATAAAAAAGATAAAAAATATTAAGAGAAATAAATCTCTTTTAGTTTTAACGAAGCCTCTTTTGGATCTTCAGCACTCATTATTGCACTTACAACTGAAAATCCTGCAATGCCACTGCCTTTTAGTGTATTGGCATTTTCTATAGTGATTCCACCAATTGCCACCACAGGAATGTCAATTGAATCTACAATTTCCTTTAATTCCTTTTTTGAGACTGAATCCGCATCATCTTTAGTCGCTGTAGGGAAAACAGCCCCAGAACCTATATAATCTGCACTATCCATTTCAGCTTTTTTAGCCTCTTCAACAGTGGAAGCAGATACCCCCAATATCTTATCATCACCAATGATCTCGCGTGCAATGTCTGCAGGCATATCATCCTGGCCTATATGAACTCCTTCACAATCAACTGCAAGGGCTATATCAATTCTATCATTAATCAATAATGGAACGCCATATCTGCTAGTGATTTCCTTAACCTTTAAAGCCAACTCGTAGAATTCCTTAGTTGAAGCAGTCTTTTCACGAAGCTGAACGATGGTGGTTCCACCTTTAATGGCTTCTTCAATAATATTTAAAAATTCCTCATCAGTCTTATTCCTACGGTCTGTAACCAAATAAACTGAATAATCAATATCCTCTTTTTTCATTTAACCAACTTTCCTATCTAATTAGATGAAATACAGATGTTATTTAGATGTTGATTTCAAATAAATTAGCTCTTTCCACTAATTCTTCAGCAGTCAATTTATATAAATTATCAATTAATACTGTTCTGAAACTGCCGGTACCTAAATCATTTTTCCTTACATATTCTGCAGCATTTTCACCTGCAACTGCCATTAAAGCACAAGCAGTAATTCCTCCAATCAATGGTTCGTTAGCACCTACATATGATCCCATGATTGTAGTTAGCATACAGCCGCTACCAGTGATAAGAGGCATCATCTCATCACCATTCTCAAGACCAAAGGTCACATCACCATCTGAAATAATATCAATAGGACCACTTGCAATAACAACAGTATTTAATTCCTTAGCCAATTCTTTTACGACCAATCCATTGACAGCTAAATTATCCTTAGAAATAACATCACTTGCTGCTACATCCACACCTTTAGCTACGGAATCATTGCTTTCATCAAGATTAATCAATTTGGTAATGGCTTTAATTTCAGACATGTTACCTCTAATTAATGCAAGAGGATAATTTTCAACAATTTCCTTTGTCATGTCATTTCTAAGAGCGCTTACACCTGCACCTACTGGATCAAAAATGATAGGCTTATTGATTTCCTTAGCCTGGTTTGCACTGTTTCTCATCAATTCATTCTGAGCTTTGCTTAATGTACCAATATTGATTACAAGAGCACTGGCAATATTTACTATTTCTCCACCTTCTTCAGCACCATTGGACATGATTGGTGATGCTCCAATAGCCAATGCTGCATTCGCACAATCAGTAACCGTTACAAAATTGGTAATGCAAAAAGTCAAAGGAGAAATTTCCTTTACATTTTTTAAAGCGTTTTGAAATCCATTTAATGCGTTTTTTACATTTTCACTGTCAGCAATTATAATTTCATCTGTCATTTTATTACCTTTAAAATCTTAAATTTTTTCAACATTCTTATCTTTTATCTTTATTTTTATATAAAGTTTTGTATAATTTATCATGATTATTCATTATAAATTATATGGAATTATTAAAAAACATTTAAAATAACTCAAAAATATGATAAAAATCATTAAAAATTTTTATGAAAAACAAGGAATTGAATAAAAAATTAGAATAAAATTAATTAAAAGAAATAATGAAAAAATAGAAAAGAAATAGAAAGAAATAAAAAAAGTAAAATAATTTTAGAATTATTTATTTTCAAATAATTCCTTTGACTCTTCAAGAGCTACAACTGCAGGTAATGGATTACCAGCTAACATATCAATGGAAGCTCCACCACCACTACTGATATGATCCATCTTATCTCCATAACCTAAATTAACGGTAGCTGCTGCAATATGTCCTCCACCAATAATGGAAAATCCTTTTGAGGATGCAATTGCATTGATGATGTCTTCAGTACCGATAGCAAATTTAGGGTCTTCAAACACACCAGCAGGACCATTTGCGAAAATGGTTTTTGCCTCTCTTAGAATCTTGGAATATTTAATCAATGATTCTCTGCCAATATCGAAAATTGAAGCATCAGGAATGTTTTCAATAGTTACATCTGCCCTATCACCTTGAACACTTACTGCAACATCAGTAGGATAAACGATTTTATCTCCAAACCTTTCAATGAGGTCTCTGCATTTATCCACCATATCCAGATATCCTCTTGATTCAATGAAGTTCTTATTGGTGGATTTGATGTCATAACCTGCTGCCCAAATGAATATGTTTGCAACAAGACCTGAAACAAGGACATAATCCGCTGTGCCGTTTTCCAAAACGTTTTCAGTAACTGTAATTGAATCGTCTGCCTTCATTCCACCTAAAGCAAAAACACATGGGTGTTGAACATTCTCTAAAGCATTACCGATAACTGTCAATTCCTTTTCCATAACTCTACCTGCTGCTGATGGAACAGTTCGTGTAAACCCAACCAATGAGGTTTGAGACCTGTGTGCAGCAGCAAATGCATCATTTACAAAATAATCTACTAAAGGAGTCAATGTTTTTACAAGCACAGAAGTAGCTTCCTCATCTGCAGAACGTTTCAATTGCTCTTCTGAAAAGAACCTGACATTTTCCAATAGCAAAATCTGTCCCGGTTCCAAAGCAATAATGGACTCCCTCGCTTTAGAAGAAAATATTGAATCAACATACTTCACTTCCAAACCGACTGCTTTAGATAAAACAGTGGCATGTTGCTCTAAAGTAGTGAAATCATTTTTACCTGGACGGCTTTGATGAGCCATAATAACAGTTTTTGCACCTTTCATAGACAATTCCTTAATGGTTTCAGCATGCAATTTCATACGGGTGTCATCTAAAATGATTCCAGAATTAGGGTCTACAGGAGAGTTGATGTCAATCCTAACTAAAACTGTTTTACCGTTTACATCAAAATCATCAATAGTATTAAACTTAGCCATACTTTCACTCAATAATAATATGAATTTTGAAAAATTTAATAGTTAATTATAAAATTTAAATTGAAACTTAAATCTTGCTTACTAAATCCAATAAGGCATCCTTAGGACTTTCTGCCTTAATGATTCCAGAAGCCAATAGAACTCCTTCTGCGCCTAATTCAATAGCTGCAGCCATATCATCACCAGTAGAAATTCCTGCACCGCATAAAACCTTAACATCCTTGTTGATTGCTTTCACTTTGGATACGCTTCCCTTTACAACTTCAGGATCAGCTTTGGAAACAGGTATCCCAGTACCAATAAGTTCCGGAGGCTCTACAGCAACATAAGTTGGATCAAGGGTTGCTGCTGCAACACTTGTTTCAATATTATTGGTACAGACACATGAAATGAGTTCTGCCTCTTTTGTCTTTTTAACAACTTCTGCAATGTCTGCAAGAGTCATTCTGCATTCAGAGTGATTCAATAAAGTCCCATCAATACCGCTTGCTACAAAGCTTTCAAACAAGTTGCTTCCAGTATGACCTCCAGGAGATACTGCATCAATATGTTGAGAAAGCACAGGAATATTGGTTTCCTCTTTAATTCTATAAATATCAATAGCTTGCGGTACAGCAACCATTGTAATTCCAGATTCTTCACCAGCACTTTCTAAAGCATTAGCCAAATCCAATGCCTTTTCACCACTGGATTCCAAATAAGTTTTAAAATTTAATATAACAACAGGTGTTTTAAGACTCAAATCAAATCCTCCTTAAAAACTATAATTAAATAACATTTAGCATTTATGCATCAAACATTTATACATCTAATATTTATGCATTTTAGT
>JAZNRM010000255.1:0-4412 GCA_045590695.1 Methanobrevibacter sp. | reverse complement strand
AATGGAAATTAATTAACTATTTAATTTTAAAATAGCTTCTGCTAAATCTCCACCGGTTTCTCTTAATGCCTCTTCAGCATCTGCAGCACTTACACCAGCAGTGTTAGCAACCATTTCAATGTCTTCGGCTGGAATTTCTATTTCCTTTTCCACTTCAACTGCAGTTCCAGTGACTTGATAGGTTTCTTGACCCATAACAGTCATTAAGCTTACATCTGCAGGTGAAATGATTAAATCCTTATCATCACAACGGATAATGACTTCTTGGACACCATCGATTTCCTTCATGTCCATACCCATTTTCTTCATTTGTCTTTGCATATTCTTTAATTGCTTAGGGTTCATACCAGGTATCATAATACTTCCTCATTAAATGTTTAAATAATAATTTTTATCTTAAATTTAGTTAATAATACTCTATTAATTAGAATATATAATAATTTTTATTTTTTAAATCCTTTTCTTGTTTTGATTGCTTGACCAGTCTTAAAGTCCAGCATCTCCTTGTGATTCAAAAGCGCCTTACCGAATGCTAAAAGCTCTCCTTCCTCATTTACAATCAATACCTCATCATTGGATCTTATGTTTTCATCACAATCAATGATGAATTTTGCAAATACGCTTTTTCCATCACGTGCAAAGGATTCGACGCTATTGTCAATCATTACCTTGTTTCTCATTCCGTCAAGGGTTGCAAGTCTTTTTGCACCTAACTTGGAAAGAATCAAGAAGCTGTCTGATGCTCTCATGTTTACAATGTTTTGGTTCTTATCAAAGACATGCCTTATCTTACCTGTTTTCTTACTCTTTTCAATCTTGATCTTGCCAGTGAATAATGCATCTCCAGCTCCATGGCCAAACTGGTAATCGGCAATTGCCTTCAATTTCTTGATGTCATCCTTTTCAAACTTGATTTCTTCAGGATGTTCATATTCTTCAATGAAATCAAGCTCAAGCTCATCCAAGACCTTAGGATGAATCAATACATTATCATAATTTTCAGCAAAATCAACTAAGAAGTCCCTTACAAACTCAACAGCAATCTTGTCATGAATCTTAGGTGCATCGCTTTGGCTTAATGGATAAACCTCATCCAATTCAAGTGGAATGAGACAGAATGGAATATCCAAAACAGCAAAATCAGTTTCCTTATTGTCAATTATGCAAGGCTCATCCTCACCTTTGGACTCATCCTTTGCATAAACAAGGAATTCCTTAAAAGTATTTGATAAGTACTTGCTGTAAGGTTTTCTGTAAGCTGGAAGGACAACAAGATTTTTCTTCTTGTCCATGTTTTCCAATTGCTTTAAGTGTCTTGTGACTTCTGCTCTTTTCAATGATTCAGGCCCAGTGTAGAAAAATGCAGACTTCTTGCTTCTTGGGTCATACTTTTCCAAGTCTTCACTGTACTCGCCTAAATGTCTCAATGCATCAAGAAGCATAGGGTGAGCTCTGCAACGTTCCTCTACAAGTTCCATTAAGCTTCCTTCAGCAATAGCTTGTCTGATTAGTCTAAGCTCTGCAAAGCTTACATGAAGGTTATGTTGAGCGATAAGCTTCACTCTTTCCTCCTTATCCATAGCCCTTAAGTCATCAGGAGTGTATTTGCAGCAGACTTCACAGGAACAAGGCATTTCAGTCATGTTCTCAAGCTTGATTGTACCTCTTGTAGTGAGGAACCTGTCTCCTTCTGCATACAAGATGTAAGCTGCAGAGTCAAATAAATCACATCCCATTGCTACACAAAGTGCAAATATCATAGGGTGTCCTGCACCCATAAGATGACGTGCCTTAGAGTCTGGCAAGCATTTAACTGAATGCATTACAGCATCAACAAGGTCTCTGTAGTGATACATTTCCATAAGAGGAACAACAGCACCAATCGGGTACAAGTCTGCATCAAGCTTGGTTAATTCAGTTGCACAGTATTCACGCAAATCAGGATATGTGGATCCTTGAACCACAGAGTTTATTTTCATTTCATAATCATTATCCTTTACAAAACTGATAGCTTCCTTAGCACGTTCAATTGTGATTTCAAGGTCTTCTTCTGCCTTTTCACGGTCAACATAAGGACCTGTCGGAATGTCAAGGGAAGTTCCTATATCGGTTCCAATAGCTTCCTGAAACTCAATCACTTCCTTGTTTGTAATGTCCACATCACCATAGACAGACAATTGGAATGAACCTGAATCGGTCATGATTGGACCATCAAAGTTGATTAGCTCATGCAATCCAAGATCCAATGCCTTTTTGCTCAAGTCTTCATCCTTGTAAATTAGATAAGCGTTTGTAATTACAATGTCTGCACCGTAATCCTTAACATTTATGGTTTGCTTTCTTGGATGGATTACAGGCATAAGGTTAGGGGTTTTGACATCTCCATGCTTTGTCTTTAAAACTCCCACTCTTCCTCTCATATCTTTTGCTTTAATTTCAAACATGATTTTCTCATCCTTGCTAAATAATAAAAAGTAATTTAATAAATCTTAAAAATTGGTAAATATGATTAAATCCTTTAAAAATATTAAAAATAGATTTATATATCTTATATTAACTTATTAGTTTAAAAAGTTTTTTAATGAAATAGCTTATTGAATTTCATCTATTATTGGATTCAAAGCATCAAAATCAATATAGCTGACATTTTTCCCATATGTTTCAATTACCGCATTTATTTCTGCAGTCCTTTCCTCTTCCTTCATTCCTTTTACTTTCCTATGGATAAATGCCATCATTGTCTTGTGCTTTAGGTTAAGATTGGAATAATCTATTGCCCCTTTCAAGAAATACACTCTTGCCTTATTATAAATGCATCCATGAACCTGTTGCTTTATTCCATTCATGATCTCTTCCCTATTCTTCTTATCATTTGGGTCTGCCAATCCTACGGTTCCAACGATAAGTTTCTTATCTTGAACATTCCTGATCTTATTTAGGGTCTTTTTTAGACCCATGATGCTTCCAGCGTATAAAGGTCCAAGATAGACTATTGTATCATACTGATTTATGTCTGTAATCTCAGTGTATTCCACTGTTTCAATGCCTGTTCTTTTAGACAACTCATCAGCATACTGTTTTGTTGATCCATATTGTGAAGCATAAATTATTATTTTCATGGTATTCATTCCCCATTTTCCTCAAACGAGATTTTCCTTTTATTCTTAATCTCATCCAAACGTTTCATCATTTCCAAAACCCGTGTTCTGGTATTGTTATCCTCAAGATATTCCTCTTTATAGTCATTTTCAGGCTCTACAATATATAATGCCTCTTCAGATAAAACTCCTGGAATGTTCATTTTGACTAAATTCCTTTCAACTCTTCTCTTCAATGGCTCATCATCCATAACTTGCCCTAAGAATATAGGAGTCTTAACAGCAGATGATATTTTGGTGTTATGACGTGCAATATGCCTTTCTTCGGTTCTGTTGTCAAGTATCTCTTTAGAGGATAAGTTAAGATTTGGGTCTCTAAATGGAATTCCAACATCAGACAATGCCATCTTTATCTCATCATTTTTTGGAAGTGATTTGGTAAGATTTTTAGGATTTGGTGATGCCAATGTTCCACCTTGGAAACGGCCGAAGATTGGACCTAAAGATACATAAAAATCCGCTTCAATAAATGCCATCCTTACAGGAGCGGATGAAGTATATGTACAGACTATTCCATTATCTTTAATGACTCTTCTAAACTCCTTAAAAAACTCTAGGCTAACCAGCTCAGGTGACATGTTTTGACTGAAAGGATCCAAAAATATAGCATCGTAACTGTTGTCAGGGAGTTTCCGTATGACTTGCCTTGCATCATCAATATGGATTTTCAAGTCAATATTAGATGGAATTTCAGTGTTTTCAAGTTCCAATGATGCATATTCACAATCGATTAATGATTGCTCAATAGCTTTTTTAGTGATGTCATGAGCTTCTATTGGAGATGGAACCATCAATCCTGCTGCAAGGGTTGGCTTGGATATTTCAAGCATGTCTATGTGCAAATTCTTGTCACTGTTCTTTAAGAAGTCATCAATAGCTGCAGAGGAGTTGTATCCAAGTCCTGCACAGATGTCTAAAATGGCTATGTCCTCATCATAATTGAGTTTGAGTGGCTTTATGAACTTTTCAAATGATTCACTGATAGCTCCTGTTGAAGTGTGTAATGTCTCTACCTTATGGTTTATTTCCTTTGACTTGATACTGTATGATCCATCATCTGTTTTTACAAAGAAATCGTTATATTCAGTAAAAATAGAATTTCTATACTTAGCATCCTTGTATTTCCTTTCATTATCGAATGCCTGATTAATTAAATCATAGATGGTTTCATCAATTACAGTAGATTCTTCAACATAGCTCATTTAATCACTTGAAAAATAAATTTATAAAAAATATACATTTTAATATTAGTTA
>JAZNRM010000254.1:0-1681 GCA_045590695.1 Methanobrevibacter sp. | reverse complement strand
AAAAGTGAAAATTGAAGAATTAACAAAGGATTATAAAGGTTTTAAATTTGATTATATTGACACAAGCACTATTGTAGTTGAGCCATGGACAAGATTAAAATGTCAATATGGGTGTCCTAACTACGGTAAAACGCTTGTATGTCCACCTTATACTCCAAAGGCAGAAGAATTTATTGGCATGGTAAATTCTTATAAAACAGCTATTTTATTTGAAATCAGTTTGGCTTCTATTGAAGATGATATTGGAGGAATCACAAAAATATCAGTTGATATCGAGAATTGCTGTGCTCATTTTGGTTATTATAAGGCTTTTGGTATGGGTGCAGGCTCTTGTATGGTTTGCAATTCCAAAGGAGAAGAATGTGATTTGGAGAAATGCAAGTATCCACTTGAAGCCCGTCCATCTGGGGAAGCTTGTGGTGTTGACATTCATAAGACTATTGAAAACAATGGCTATGACATTTTAGGAATAGATGAAGAAAGGAATAGCTATTTCTGTTATGGCATAGTTTTATTGGAATAAAACAAATGATATCACTTTATTTCTTGTTTTAAGCCATATTTTTTAGATTAAATATTAAATTATATATAGATTAAAAAATAAAAATTAAATTATATATTATTGAATTTAATGAGTTTATATAAATTTAATATTCATAAAGGAAGTTTAAAAATGAAATCTGTAGCTATTAATGGATTTGGAACTATAGGTAAAAGGGTGGCTGATGCTGTAGCTGCTCAAGATGATATGAAAGTCATTGGTGTAAGTAAGACCAGACCAAACTTTGAAGCAAGAACTGCTGTAGAGGAAAAGGGATATCCTTTATACATTGGAATTCCTGAAAGGGAAGGTCTCTTTAAAGAAGCAGGAATTGAAATTGCTGGTACTGTTGAAGACATGATTCAAGAAGCAGATATTGTAGTTGACTGTACTCCTGGAAACATCGGGCCTCAAAACCTTGAAATGTATAAAAAAGCAGGTGTAAAAGCTATTTACCAAGGTGGAGAAGACCATGAATTAACTGGATTGTCATTCAACTCATTTGCTAACTATGATGATTCATATGGTGCAGACTATGCAAGAGTAGTATCCTGTAACACTACTGGTTTAACCCGTACCTTACACACTCTCAATCCATTAGTTGACATCAAAAAAGTTCGTGCTGTAATGGTTAGAAGAGGATCTGACCCATCTGAAATCAAGAAAGGTCCTATTAACGCTATTGTTCCTAACCCTCCAAAAGTGCCTTCTCACCACGGTCCTGATGTACAGACTGTAATGAAAGGCATCGACGTTACTACAATGGCTTTACTTGTACCTACCACTTTAATGCACCAACACAACTTAATGGTGGAAATCAATAATGAAGTAAGTACTGATGAAGTCATTGATGTTCTTGAAAAACGTTCCAGAGTTATGGTGGTTGAAGCAGCTGCTGGCCTTGACTCAACTGCAGCACTTATGGAATATGCTAAAGATTTAGGAAGAAGCAGAAATGATTTATATGAGATTCCAGTATGGAAAGAATCCATTAACGTTGTAGACAATGAATTGTTCTACATGCAAGCGGTACACCAAGAATCTGATGTAGTGCCTGAAAACGTTGATGCTATCCGTGCAATGTTGGAAATGGAATCTGACAATGAAAAATCCATTGCTAAAACCAACAAAGCTATGGGA
>JAZNRM010000253.1:0-2885 GCA_045590695.1 Methanobrevibacter sp. | reverse complement strand
TTAAAATTCAATAAAAAACAATTATTTTCAGTGATATGATGAATAAAAAAAGGTTTTTTTCAGTTTTAATTGTAATTTTTCTAATTCTTTTAGCCCTATCTATCTGTGGAACAATATTGTTGGGAATGGATGATGGGCAATATGATTTAGGCCATGATGATGTTTCCATTGCAGTTACTGGAGATGTCATGTTTGGCCGTAAGATGCCTGCTGTTTTGGATTCTGGCGAAAGTCCATTCAGGTTTGTAGAGAATGTAACTAAAAATGCAAATGTCTTGCTTGTAAACTTTGAAAACCCTGTTACCACTTCATCCTATGCAGTGAAAGGTGACGTTCCATTAAAGGCAAACCCTAAATACACTTACCTCTTGGCTAATGCAAACGATAATGTTGTGGCATCACAGGCAAACAACCATGCATTGGATTATGGTGAAGCAGGCTTGAACGAAAGCATAAAGAACCTGAAGGATGCTGGAATTTATCCAATAGGTGCAGGAAACAACATTAATGAGGCAACACAACCTGTAACTATAGAATCTGGTGATAGAAAGATCACCATATTGAATTATATGGATGCAGACAACTTCAGGGAATATCGTGGAGTGATGGATCCTGCAACAGCTAACAGTTCAGGATACTCTGCATATGATTCAGAGCTTGCAGAAAGGCAAGTTCAGGAAGCTCGTGAAAATGGTTCAAGCATCATTATAGCTTATCTACACTATGGAAATGAGTACAGCAGAAGCCCTAATGATAATCAGATAAAGATATCACATGAGCTAATCAATGACGGTGTGGATATTGTAATCGGTTCACACACTCATGTTACTCAAGGAGTGGAGATGTACAATGGAAAACCTATTTTCTATAATTTGGGTAATTTCATATTTGACCAGTCAAATCCAGCTACTCACACATCATATTTCTTGAATTTGACTTTGCATGAGGATAATTGTACTGTAACCCTTTATCCAACATATCTCTCTAACTATTTGCCACATTTCATGGATGCAGAGTCTGGTAAGGCATTGATTAATGTCTTGAATCCACATACCGATCAATTGAAAGTGAATGAAGACGGTACTGGTCAATTGACATTCAAATTAGGTAACAATACTTTAAATGCTACAGATTAATATTTGAATATAATCTTTATTTTTTCTTATTTGATGTGATAAAATGCTTGGTGAAATCGAACTTAAAAAACTATTTCCAGACTTCGAGGATTTGGTTCAGCCATCTGGAATAGACTTGGAACTTGATGAAATATTCATTCAAAAATCTGGCGGTTCATTGATTGACAATGAGAAAAATCTTCCAGAAATTGAGGCCTTAGAAGGTCCTGTTTATACCTTAAAACCTCATACTGCCTATTTGGCTTCCATTAAGCGCAAGGTGAAAATTCCTAAGGGATACACTATGCTATACTTGCCAAGGTCCACTTTGCTTAGGTCTTTTGTTTCTGTTCAGACAGCAGTAGGAGACCCTGGATTCTATGGAACCTTGATGTTCATGATTTACAATCATGGTGAATTTGAATATAAGATCAAATCAGGTGATAGGATAGCACAGGCTGTTGTTTTTCCAGTTGAAGGTTCAGGAGAGTATAACGGTTCCTATCAGGAAGAGGAATGATTTTTAAATAGGTTTATATATTCCTAATAATAGAGTATAATTGAAATCTTATGATTTAAGTTTATTATTAATTATTTTAGTTGATATTATGGTAGAAATAACAATTGGATTGCCTAAAGGCAGTTTAAACAATGTAAACAGAGGAAATACCCATCAGTTATTTGTAGATGCAGGTTATGAAGTAAGGGGATATGATCCTGGAAATGAATCTTATGAGATTGATATTCTTAATGATGAAGAGATAAGTGCCTTTTTGACTCGTCCTCAAAGTACTCCTGTAGAATTGAACAGAGGTATGGTTGATATAGCTATTGTTGGAGAGGACTGGGTTTTGGAAGAGTCTGTTTTAAGTGAAAACGATATAGTTAAGATAGGGGACTTGAATTACGGCAAAACCCGTTTGATTGTAGCTGTTCCTAAGGAATCTCCTTATGATGACTTGTCCCAATTTTTCAGGGAAAACAAGGATAGGGACACTCCAATCTTATGCTTTACAGAATATCCTAACCTAACCAGAAAGCACATCATGGAAAATGAGGCATATCAGGAAATCTACGGTGATGCAAGCCCATATGTTCAAGTTAGAGGATTAAGGGATGGAGACAATAAGAAGGTTCAGGTCATCAATTCTGACGGAGCTACTGAAGTTTACATTGCTAAAGGTGCAGACTTGATTGTAGACAACACCCAAACTGGTAGTAGCTTAAGAAAAGCAGGTCTTAAGGAGCTTGAAACCATCTTGCATTCTTCAGCAGGATTATATGCTGGAATAAGCTGTGACGATGAAAAGATGGCAAAGGCAAAGATGATTTATGAACAGTTGTTAGGTGCTGTAACTGCAAGGAAATACTTTGATGTAAAATTCAATATTGCAAACGACTCCATTGAAAAGGTTTCAAATTATTTGGTTGAAAACAAGTTCTGCAGTGCTGAACCTACTGTAAATCAAGGGTCAAGCTTTTCACAGATCAATGTTTTGATTCCTAAAGAGCATTTCCCAGAAATGTTGGATGGAATAAGAGCATTAGGTGCTTCTTCAATTATAAGAAGTGATGTAAAGCAATATGTGATTTAATTATTTTGGTTTATTTCCAAAATAATTCTTTTTTTTCTTTTTTCAATCAATTTGCTCTTTTTTATTCGATTTTTCCATTGTTTTTATTTTTTTCCTATTTTTACCAATATTTTATCATTATAAATTAAGAATTCCCTAGCAAAAACATGATAATTAAATTTAATTTGTAATGATT
>JAZNRM010000252.1:0-7873 GCA_045590695.1 Methanobrevibacter sp. | reverse complement strand
ATATATTTTTTATTACTTATCGCCAAGCCGAAAAAATAGGGCGGATTTAAGATGTTTTTTTAAAGATTTTTTAAAGATTTTTCAAATGAAATTTTTATTTGAATTTATTCCCAAAAATTCAATGGATTTTTACACAATATTAAAATACTATTAAAATTATAAATCTATACTAATATAGAAAATGCTAATGAAACATTTCAATTAAAATTTGCTTTACATTATAAAATTAAGGACCAGATATAATGGAAAATAAAGAAATAGTAGTTACTGGAGGATGCGGATTTATCGGTTCACATATTGTTGATGAATTGATAGAAAACAATAAGGTAACCGTTATTGACAATTTGTCCTCTGGAAAAATGGAAAACCTAAAAAATCAAGATCATGAAAATTTAAGCTTGATAAAGGCAGATCTTTTAGATTGTGATTTGGACGAGATTCTAAAAGGAAAGGACTATGTATTCCACCTTGCAGCAAAAGTAAGCGTACCGGGAAGTGTAGCTGAACCTCTTGATTACAACGAAACAAATATCGATGCTACCTTAAAGCTTCTCATTGCCTGCAAAAACAACAATATAAAGAAAATCGTCTTTTCATCTTCATCTGCAGTTTATGGGGAAAATCCAAACATGCCACTTAAGGAAGGTGAAAACTTTGACCCTTGCTCACCTTATGCAGCACAGAAAGCAAGTGGAGAATTATATTTAAAATCCTTTTATGAAGCTTATGGCTTAAATTATGTAGCTTTAAGATATTTCAATGTCTTTGGTCCTAGACAAGATGAAAATTCACCTTATGCTGCTGTTATTCCTAAATTCATATCTGCAATATTGAAAGGGGAAAGTCCTGAAATCTATGGGGATGGAGAGCAAAGCAGAGACTTTATTTTTGTAAAGGAAATAGCTAAAGCAAATATAGCTGCAGCAGAATCTGACTTCAACGGAGTATTGAATGTTGCACTGGGAAAATCAATGACTATAAATCAGCTATTTGATATCGTCAGTGATGTCTTAGAATCCGATTTGAAAGTGAAATATCTCGATGAACGTCCAGGAGACATTAAGCATTCATTGGCAGATATTTCAAATCTTGAAAAAATAAACTTTAAGCCAGAAGAGGACAAATTTGAAGAGCAATTGAGAGAAACTGTAAAATGGTTTAAAGAAGAAATGGAAAAAAGGAATTAAAAAAATTAATTGAAAAAAATTAATTATTATACTTATTAATGAATAAGAAGTGAATAAGAAGTGGAAAAATGAAAATAGAAGTATTGGACACTACATTAAGAGATGGAGAGCAAACACCAGGAATCTCTTTAAATGCAATTAAAAAACTCAGAATAGCTACCAAATTGGATGAAATAGGAGTGAATGCAATTGAAGCTGGCTCTGCAATTACATCTGAAGGTGAAAGGGAAGCTATTAAATTGATTACATCACAAGGATTGAATGCAGAGATTGTAAGCTTTTCAAGAACATTGATCAAGGATGTGGATTACTGCCTTGAATGTGATGTTGATGCAGTGAATGTTGTAGTTCCAACTTCTGATTTGCATTTGAAATACAAATTGAAAAAGTCCCAAGATGAAATGCTGGAAGATGCTGTAAAGGTAGTGGAATACGCTAAAGACCATGGGCTTTCAGTAGAGCTTGCAGCTGAAGACTCCACAAGAACAGATATTGAATACTTAAGAAGGATATTCAAGGCAACAATAGATGCTGGAGCAGACAGAATCTGTCCGTGTGATACTTTAGGAGTTCTTACACCATTGAAATCATTTAATTTCTATAGGCAATTCTCAGACCTTGGAGTTCCTGTAAGCGCTCACTGCCATAATGACTTTGGCCTTGCAGTTGCAAATACATTGTCTGCAATTGATGGGGGAGCTACCAGATTCCATGCTACAATCAACGGTCTTGGGGAAAGAGCGGGAAATGCAGCATTGGAAGAGGTTGTCGTATCCTTGAACACTTTATACAAGTACAGTGAGGATGACGATGAAAGCAGATACAAAACTGACATTAAGATCAATCAGCTTTACAACACTTCAAAATTAGTTTCAAGATTAAGCAATGCTTATTTGGCTCCAAACAAGCCTATTGTAGGTGAAAATGCTTTTGCACATGAATCTGGAATCCATGCAGATGGAGTCATAAAAAACAGCGCAACCTATGAACCTATAATGCCAGAGCTTGTAGGCCATAGACGTAAATTCATTGTAGGAAAGCATGTTGGAACCAAAGGGTTAGACAACAGATTAAAGGAATTAGGCATTGAAGTAAACAATGACCAGTTAAATGAAATCTTCCTTAAGGTAAAGGACCTTGGAGACAAGGGAAAAACCGTTACAGACACTGATTTGGAAGCGATTGCTGAGCATGTATTGAACATTGAACAGGAAAAGAAAATCAACCTTGATGAACTTACTATCGTTTCAGGAAACAAGATCAGACCAACTGCATCCATTAAGATGAATATTGAAGATAAGGAAGTCATTGAAGCAGATGTAGGTATCGGTCCAGTTGACGCAGCTATCAATGCAGTGAATAAGGGAATCAAGAACTTTGCAGACATCAAGCTTGAGGAATACCACGTAGATGCAGTTACTGGCGGTACAGATGCTTTGATTGAAGTAATTGTAAAGCTTAGTTCAGGAGACAAGATCATTTCTGCAAGGGCAACTGAACCGGATATTATCAATGCAAGTGTAGAAGCATATATCGATGGTGTAAACAGATTGCTTGAAAACAATCACTTTTCCTTAGATAAAAAGCAAAGAAAAGCTAAGAAATAACTTTTTTTAAGTTATTTTAAATTATTTTAAATTATTTTAGATTATTTTAGATTATTTTTAAATTTTTAAAATTTTTTTTATAAATATTTTAAATATTTTTATTCCATTTTAAGAGAGATAAAATGAAAGAATACAATAAAGAATTAGCTAATTTGGATAATGTTGAAATATTAGGATTCACTGGAGAAATAGAAAGCATTCCTAAAACATTGGAACAAATAGACAATATCAGAAATAGCTGTTGTGATGTTGGCATTATTCAACTTATGAATGCAGATGCAATAGCTGGAAAGGAACATCTCGAGCAAGGAGTCATTCATGCAATCAATGCATTAAAGAGAGGTGAAAATTTAGCTAAGGATTTAGGTATTGAAATATTGATTAGAACTTCAGCCCAAAGGCAAATTTCCAAGGCATTTGACATACTTGGTCTTAAGGAAGGTAAGATGAATATAGCGGTTGTTCTAATCGATTGTCCAGATTACTTTGTCGATGAATTATCTTGCATGTTTGTAAGAAATGATGCTGTTTTAGAAGCTGACGAATCAATTTTAAAGAAGATATATGAAATTCCAGAAAAAGAATTGAAGAACATGCATATAACTGATGTGCTAATTGATAAAACAAGTAAATTAATAGTGGACCAATAACTAAAACTATTGATCATCATAATTTTTTAAAGTATCAACAATTTCATCCATATTCTCTTTTTCTAAACATGAAATGTCCAGATTTTTTATTTCAATAGCTACTGCCTTTTCTTTCAATCTGTTATAGTTTGGACATTTGGTAATCATTCCATGACTATCCAAGACAAATTCCTGTCTTAGCTTATAGGATAATGATTTAGAATCATCTGTTTCTATTATTACATTGATTCCCCTTTTATCCTTATGGAATACATTGAAATCTGTTTTATCTTCAATAGCTTCCTTAAGGTATAGGCATGCATCAACAGTCTTTTTAAGGTTATCCTTAGCGAAATCCAATTCATTATAGATTCCACAGGCAGTTATATTGCTTGCATTATTTGTTTTCAAAAGAAGCTTTGACTTTTCAAACAATTTGTCATCATTAGTTGTTATGAATCCACCATCTTCAACATTCACTATTTTTGGAGAGCCTGTAGATCCGATTATGATGTCTGAATAATCTCCATTTGCCAATCTGTTCTCATAATCCCCAATAGCTCCTGAAGCATCTTCCACAACAAGAATATTGTTCTTATGGGCAAAATCACAAATTGCCTTCAAGTCCTGTTCAGCAGTATAAGCTGCAAAACTTGTTAAGAAGAGAGCAGATTTATTGTTCTCATCCTCTAAATCAATCATCTTATTTTCAGATGCTAAGATAATTGATTCATTAAGATTATCCAAATCAATTAACCCTTTATTGGTTTTTACTGTAATCAGATCCTTATTTAAGAAATTAGCTATTTGCTTAAAACCGTTCCATGCACCTTGATCAGGGATTAGAATAGCTCCATCAATTGAATTCATTGCAGCCATAATAGATGAATTACCACTATTGACTATTTTAGCATTGGTATGATTTGTGATACTGGCTAATTTATCTTCAGCAAGTGAATGATAATCCTGATTATCCTCACCACTTGCCACTTTGGACATGGCCATTTGAGTTTCCTTTGATGGTTTTTTAAATTTAAGATTCATATTTTTACCTAATATTAATTCATTGCTGCAAATCTGGGGATTTCTTAAAGAAAGAATCCAATGTAGTCTGCTTTGAATGCAATAATTCCTTTAGCAAATTGCTTTGCTTTACATATTTGCTTATCGGTATCTGCAATTTTGTTCCACAGTAAACAAGAGCTTCCTTCAATGATTCAAACTCCTTATAGTCTCCATCCATCGCATATTTGATATTCTCCCTTACATTAAACACTCCAAGGGGAACATATCCAGAATAAGCTTCCCTAAGTATGATAACTCCTGATTGAAGCTTAAGCTTAGCTAATTTATCAAGTACAGCCATCTTTGCAGAGTAATAGCATCCTCCTACACAGGAATACTCTGTCTTATCACTGTTTGTCTCATAATCTGAAAACATCATCTCTT
This sequence comes from Methanobrevibacter sp., assembly GCA_045590695.1. Classification (GTDB taxonomy): domain Archaea; phylum Methanobacteriota; class Methanobacteria; order Methanobacteriales; family Methanobacteriaceae; genus Methanobrevibacter. The sequence goes on along the minus strand of JAZNRM010000252.1, from coordinate 3,001 downwards.
CTCCTCCCAAGACTTTAATGAATGCCTCAAACCATTCATATTGCCATTCTGTAGGGGTTAAGATGATTGCATAATAGTTATTCAAGCTTGAAAACTCATAGACCCTATGAGAATCCATTATATCATAATGCCTTACCTCTTTCAATAGGCTATCTGCAATTGTGCTGTCACAGGCAGTGATTGACCATCTTGTTGGAACCAATCTTCGATTCTTCTTAAGACCAAATGCTCCAACTGAGAAAGCCTTTTGCATTGCTGAAAATGGAACATCCTTATTATGGAGATTCATCACTGCTTCACGAGCCTTTAAATCAGTATCATAGAAGCTTTTTTCAAGCTGCTTATCCCACCTAACTGCATCAATGTCAAATTTTTCAATTATTGCACTTGGACCATGAGGAGTAATCTCTTCATTAAAGCTTGCACCAGTAGGCTTTGAACCGAAAGTTGCCTCACTGTCAATTGATTTTGAAGCAAGGGAAATGTCCTGAAGCTTTTCAACAAAGGGATTTTCCAAATCCTTGATGTCAATCAATTGCTTTCCACGAACAAGATTCATACGGTATGTGATGATATCCTCTTGGGACTTATTGTTTGCAATCCATTGCTCTGGAGAGTCCATAATGTATGTATCTCCCAGTTGAGGAACCATCATAGGTCCAGCATACACTTTAGGATAGCTCCAACGGCCTATAAAAACAGATGGTGGTGTACTTCCATCTAAGTCCTTTCCAACATCAACTGAATTCATCTTGATCTTTTCAGTTAATTTCTCCAAATAAGCGTTTTTTGTAGTCTTAGATGTTCTCATAATAATACCTTAAATAAAATAATGATGGTGATTTTAATTAGTGATTAGAATGATGAAAAATAAAAAAGTTAAAATTAGTTTTTATAACTAATTTAACTTAAATTAAGAGAATTTCAGTTAATTACAACAATCAGTTAATTAACAGAATTCGATGGTACTTGGTGGCTTGTCACTAATGGATAAAGCAACATGAGTAACTTCAGAAACTTCAGAAGTGATTCTTCTGGAAATGGTTCTGATTACATCCCAAGGCATTTCAGGAACAGTTGCAGTCATTGCATCAACAGAACTGATCAACCTAATGACAATGAGATAACCGAAGTCTCTTTCATCACCTTTTACACCAGTTACCTTAGTGTCAGTGAGTACTGCGAAATATTGCCATAATTCCTTATCCAATCCAGCTTTTTCCACTTCTTCTCTGACGATAGCATCTGCAGCTCTACAAACAGCTAAATTGTCTCTTGTTAAAGCTCCAACAACTCTTACACCAAGTCCTGGACCTGGGAAAGGTTGTCTTTGTACGATGCTGTCAGGAAGACCTAATTCAGTACCGACTTCTCTTACTTCATCTTTGTATAAGTCTCTAACAGGTTCAACTACTTTTAAAACCATACCGCTTGGCAATGCCATGTTGTGGTGAGTCTTGATTTCACCTTCAGTTTCAATCCAATCAGGAGCGATGGTACCTTGAACCAAGTATTTAGCGTCAACTGCTTGTGCTTCTCTTTCAAAGACTTCAATGAAGACTCTTCCGATGATTTTCCTTTTCTCTTCAGGGTCATCCACACCTTCAAGTTCGGATAAAAATTCATCAGATGCATCAACATACTTGAAGTTTAATCTTTCTTCGAAAACACTGCAAACCTGTTCTGCTTCTCCTTCTCTAAGCAATCCATGGTTAACGAATATTGCAGTTAAATTGTCACCAATAGCTTCTTGGGTAAGAACTGAACAGACAGAACTGTCAACTCCACCGGATAATGCTATAATGGTTTTTTCATCACCAATTTCCTCTTTGATTTTAATAATAGCATCTTCAATAAATTCTTTTGGGTTTAACATAAAAATACCTTTAGAATAATTTAAATGTTTTGAAATTTCTATTCCTTAAGAAATTTTTTTGAAAAATTTAGCTTATCTATTCGAAATCTTCGATAAATTCCATAATGATAGCTTCTAAACCTTCGTCTTTGCCATCCATTACAGCATCCATCATGTCTTCGTATTTGACATATTTTTCAATTTTAATAGCTTTTTCACCAACACCAGTGATTCTGAAATCTTGTTCGCCATCACCAATAGGAATGCTGATGTTTTTGAATTTTAAGTTAGCTTTATTGTCAAGTGCTTTCTTTTTGAAGTCATCTACATTATCAAACATTTTATCAACCTTTTTTTAATTGAAATAAAAAATAAATATAATCTAATTTTCTTAATTTACTCATTTTTATAATTCTGACAAATCTCATAAAAATTCTTAAAGATGAATTCTCCTTTAGGGGTGTGATGAACCTCCGGGTGGAACTGAATTCCATAAATTTCCTTTTCCTTGTGTTTCATAGCTTCTATATCACAAAGGGAAGAACTTGCGATTACATCAAATTCATCTGGAAGAGTGTGAACTTCATCCTTGTGAGAGCTCCAAACATCAAGAGGAGATTCAAGGCCTTTAAAGAGAGTGGAAGTATCTAAAAGATTAATTTTTACTTGAGCATAACTTTCAGTGTCTGAAGTTGAAACTTCACCACCAAAGGTTTTAGCTATTAACTGATGACCTAAACAAATGCCTAAAATAGGAATATCAAAGTGCTTGATATACTCTGCAGCATTTCCTACACCATCAATGGAAGGACCTCCACCTAAGATCAAACCAACAGGATCCTTTGCTTCAATCTCCTCAATAGAGAGTTCATTGCTAACCAATTGAGAAGGAATCTTAAGGTATTGTAGGCTTCTTTGAATCCTATGGTTGTACTGTCCCTTGTTATTAATAACTAAAATTGTCATATAATCTCTCAAAATCATTTTTACGAATAAATTCCTCGTATAATATTACATCATAAGCTAAAAATTAAATGCCCTATATTAGTATAATATTATATTAATTTAATATATATTTAATATAATATATAAATTTTCTACTTTTTTTTAAACTTAAATTAAACAACTTAAATAAATTTAAATACT